>NZ_DHYX01000037.1:17633-24876 GCF_002414285.1 Clostridium sp. UBA5119
AATAAAGCTTCCAAAAGTCCCTGCTAAGGTTCCTAACAGTGTAAATATTATTGTAAAACCAATTACAAATCCTAAAGCATTTATTAAAGTATTATTTTTCTTTCCATATTCTAAATTATTATCTCCCGCAAAGTAAGAAATATATATAGGTAACATTGGTAAAATACATGGAGATATGAAGGTTATAATTCCTTCTAAAAATAATAAAATATATTCCATATCTTACTCCTTTCAAAGTTATTTACACTAAATATATCAATATACACTTAACCTTTCAATTGGTCACCTTTTAGTAACCTCTATTATGATATACCTATATGCAATAATTAATTCTTAATAATGTTAAACTTTATAAATTCATTGAAACATATTAAATAAACTTAAATACACTAATATTAAGTAATGAATAGGAGAGTATTTATGAGTGATTTCAAAGGATCTTGTGTAGATTTATATCCAGCTCTAACAAATACACAAAAAGGAAGCCTATATGGATATATCGATTCTAAAGGAAATTTTATTATACCACCTAGCTTTTCTACAGCATCAAGCTTCAATGAAAATAGATTAGCTATAGTTTGCAAATATAATAATTGTGGTGTTATTAACATTAATGGGGAATATGTAATTCCACCTATATATAATTCTATAGAACCTTTTGTTGAATCTAGAGCTGTATATGTACAAGGAGACATTATGGGTGTTATAGATGAAGGCGGAAAAATAATTACTAAAAATCCATATACTTTTATCTCTAGCTATAGTGATTCTCTAGCCCTTGTTAGTATTAAAACTTCTTCAGATGACCAACTATATGGTTATATAGATATGGAAGGTAATGAAGTAATACCACCAAATTATTTGGAAGGTAGTGACTTTAAAAATAACTATGCACTAGTTAAATCCCGTGATGGTACCTATCAGGTCATTGATAAAAGTGGAGATGTTATTACAACCTTTCCTTATAAATTTGTAGGTAATTATAATGAAGGTGTATTTACTTTTTCCGAAAGCCTAGGAGGTCTTATTGGCTATGTAGACATATATGGTCGTGTTCTTATTAAGCCTAAATTTACATCTGCTTCTCCTGTAAATGATGGATACATGGTAGTAAGCACCGCGCCTAATTATAAAGGTAATTATGGAGTTGTAACTTTATCTGATCATATTCTATATCCTTTCATTTATGACGACATAAGATATGTTGGAGATAATAGATTTGCCCTAGGCATTTATCGTGGTAATAATGTTAATACTTCTTTTAATAGTATCTACGCGTTAGGAGACAACAAGGGCAATACCCTTACAGATTTTAAATTTTTAGATATTCAAAAATTTAAAGATGGATTAGCTTCTGCTTATAATCTTGAAAATAGTTTCTTTATAGACCTTAGTGGTAGAATTGTTAGAAACCTACCTATAGTTAAAGGAACTGGCACCTTAGAGCTTCAATGTGACATTGTTTATGCCGATATAGACTATATTCCTTATTACATGAATAAGAAGGGTGATATAATCTATAAACCCAATAATCGAATTAAATTAAATGATGAATATACTATACTAAAACTAAAATATAAGCCTAATGTAGATTATTTAGTATATTATCCTCAAATTAATCAGTCTACTCCATCTACAGTAATTGAAAATATCAATTCAAAATTAAGGGAATTGTGTGCTCTTAAGATAGTTGATAGTAATGAAGTTTTGGATTATAATCTCTATGGAAATTTTGAAACTTTATTCTTTAAAAAAGACCTATATATTCCAGAAATAAATACCTATTATTATCCTTTTGGCGCTGCTCATGGTATGACAACTAGAAGCACACCAAATATTAACTTAAAAACTGGAGAGTTTTATTCCTTATCTGATTTATTTAGTTGTACTACTCGTTGGGTAGATGAAATAAATAAAATCATAGAAAATATGATAGAAACTGATCCTCAATATTCTTATGTATATGAAGATGGTTTTAAAGGTATTACTAGTAACCAGAATTTTTATGTAGATGAAGATAATCTATATATATATTTTGCACCTTATGAGATTGCACCTTATGCTGCTGGTTTTGTTACCTTCAAAATTCCTTTTGCAGATATAGATTCTCTACTTTGTAAAGACGGAAGTTTTTATAACTCATTTAATTGATGAATAAGGATGTCTCCAAAGCCTTACCTTAAGTTTATTTTAGTAAACTTATACTTTGGAGACACCCTTTCATATCCTTAAATTTTAATGTTTATATTATTATTTATCAGTTCCAGTATATATGAATATAGCATCCCTTAAAAAAGCTGCCATTCCTGGTTGTTTATCATCATAATATGCTGTAAATCTTTCATCATCCACATACATTTGGGCAATTCCTGCATGGGCTTCTTTACTGTAACTGCTCCAGTAATATTCTATCCATTTGCGATGTAATTCTGCTGTTTTCTGAGCTAGTTCTCCAGCTGGATTACCTGTTTTAAAAGCTGCTACTAAAGTATTCATAATTTCTTCTGCAAGGTTTGTTACTTCCTCATATTCTTTTTCTGACATACCTTTTACTTTTGCATTAGATTTATTTACTTCCTCATCACCATATTTTTCTCTTATTTCTTTACCGTATTTCTTCTCATTTTTATCTATTAGTTTTTGTTTGAACCCTTCAAATTTTTCTTTATTACTCATCTTAATTCCTCCTTTTTTGTTAGCTATGGTCTTTTCAACATTAGCTATTAACAAGTCTATTTGTTTTCTTTTTTCAAGGAGTTTAAGGCGATGTTCTATAAGTGCATTAATCCCATCAAAGGAAGGTTCATTTATTATATTTTTTATATCTATTAAACTAACCCCCAATTCCCTATAAAACAGTATTTGTTGCAGTCTATCAAGTTCTGATTGCCCATAAATTCTATATCCTGATGAATTAATTCTTGCCGGCTTAAGAATTCCTATTTCATCATAGTATCTAATGGTTCTTGTACTTATCCCTGCTAACTTACCTAGTTTTTGCACTGTATATTCCATATTCTCACTCCTCCTAATATTTAATATACAGCTTTACGCAACGTGAATGTCAACAGTTTTATTAAAATTATTCCCCTTATAATTTTAATACACTTATCTCATGTCTTTCTTCTAAGTTATGTTGAAAATTACAGTGATAGAGTATTTTTATAATTCACTTACTTTACTATAGTTTATTTTTTCTTCAACTAACTTGTATACACCTCCAAATACTATACCAATTAGTGCTGGTATCACCCATCCTAGTCCTTTAGAATAGAGAGGTAACTTGCTAAATAAATTCACAATAAAGTTCCATTGAATTCCAACTTGTCCTAATGCATCAGCGACACTTACAATCCCTGTAAACAATATCGTTAATCCATATACCACCGTACTTCCATTAAAAAACTTATCTAACATTGCAAGGACTATAAGCATTATTGCTATTGGATAAATTGCATTTAATACTAGTACTGATATAGCAAGAATCTTTGTTAATCCCATATTGGCAAGAATCATACTAGAAAGTGATAATATTCTAACCCAATTTTTATATGATAATTTACTAGTTAATGCGGAAAAATATTGACTACAGGAAGTTATAAGTCCAACACAGGTCGTAAGGCAAGCTAATGTAAATATCACTGCTAACAGTACAGCACCTGGTTTTCCAAATATATAAGTCATGATATTTGTTAAAGTTTGTGCTCCATTTTCTGTAGCTCCAAATCTTCCTCCACTAGTTGCTCCTAGATGTGCTAGTATAGAATAAACTACTAATAATAATCCGCCTGCACCTATACCAGCCTTTACAGATGTAGAAATAATTACTTTTTCATCCTTAATTCCTTTAGATTTTATAGCTAAGGCTATAACTATTCCAAAATTTAAAGCCGCTATGGTATCCATAGTTAAATATCCATCTAAAAAACCTTTAACAAAAGGTGAGTTTACATACTCTTCTGTGACTACTCCATAACTACCTAATGGTCTGAAAATTGATGCTATAAAAATTAGTGAAATTAGTACTAATAGGATTGGTGTCAAAAACTTACCCATACGATCCACTAATTTAGCAGGAGTTAGTGAAAGCCAATAAGCTACTGAAAAGAATATTAAAGTAAATATAAAAAGTGCCCAGATTTTTGATATGTTTTCTGGCAAATATGGTGCTACAGCCATTTCAAAAGGTAAACTTCCAGCTCTTGGAATACCCAAACAAGGACCAATAGATAAATATATAAGTACTGTAAATATACCTGCAAATAACGGATTAACTCTTTTGGCTAAATTATGTAGTCCCCCTGATTTCGCCACTGCAACTACTCCTAAAATAGGAAATCCTACTGCTGTTATAAAAAATCCTGCCATTGAAATCCAAGTTGCTCCCCCTGCTAATTGCCCTAGAAATGGTGGAAATATTAAATTTCCGGCTCCAAAGAATAATGAGAAAAGCATTAAGCTTATTAATACTAAATCTTTTTTTGATAAGTTGTTCATTTTTATTCCCCCTCGTTTATGCTGTGAATTTTCTAATAGCTAATAATATCACCTGGAATATCCATAATATTCCCCCTTTTCAGTTTATTAGTGCCTTAGTTCCTTTCTTTTAGCACTGATATACATCCAAAAGATCTTCTATGCCTTTACTTATTTACATTTTCAAATTTTAATGTAAAATAAAAAACCCGTCCCTTGAAAAACAAGGGACGGGTTAAACCGCGTTACCACCCTAATTCTGTAAACAAATCTAAAAACAATACATTAATAGATTCAATTACAACACTTAGATACGTATCTAACAATACGCTTTTCTTTTAACGGTGAAAGACTCCGGCAAAACCTACTAAAATATTTCGGCGTTGCTTCTCAGAGATGATTTTCAGTTGTACATTGAACATTGGCTTTCAGCAAAATACCAACTCTCTTTGGAACAAAAATACTACTTACTTTTTCTCTTCATAGAATTTCTTGAATTTATATGCTATTAATATTATATGCATATTGAACCTCTGTCAATACTTTTTAATAACTTTTAATTATTTTTAATTTAGCCTATTACATATTTCCTATATTTTTCATAATCTATATTGGAACACTCAATAGATAACTCAGTACCATCATTTCTATATTTTCTATCTATAACTCTTGCATTATCATTTAAATAAGATAACAAATTTCCTTTGTCATAAGGTATAAACATATTACAATTTATATAATTATTAAATACCTTAGTAGATATAGTCTCTACAAGTTTATTCATACCTAAATTTTTCTTTGCTGATATATAAACTCCATTTTTTTCAGTTAAATAATTATCTACTAAGTCAATCTTATTATAAACATAAATCATAGGAACTGATTCTGCTCCTATCTCTTTTAAAGTTTCATTTGTTACTTTAAGATGATGTTTATAATCTGGATTAGAAATATCTACAACATGGAGTAATAAGTCAGCTTCACAAACTTCCTCTAGGGTAGATCTGAAAGCCTTTATTAAATTGTGTGGTAAGTTACTTACAAACCCAACTGTATCTGACAATAAAAATTTTTTATTATCATCTAACTTTATGCTTCTTATAGATGTTTCTAAGGTTGCAAACAGCATATCTTTTTCAAAAACCTTTTTTTCTTCACTATCTTTAAATGTATCTATCATACTATTCATAATTGATGATTTCCCTGCATTAGTATATCCAACTAAGGCTATTTTGGGTACACTAGACTTTCTTCTTAAGTTGCGCTGTGTTTCTCTTTGATGTTTTAACTCTTCAAGTTCCTTGTTTAAGGCAGCTATTTTTGCCTCAATCTTTCTGCGATCAAGCTCTAACTTTTTCTCTCCAGTACCCTTATTTTTTGTTCCTACACCTCCACTTTGACGACCTAAATTTTCATTAGCCCCAATTAGTCTTGGTAATAAATACTCAAGTCTTGCTACCTCTACCTGAAGTTTTGCTTCTTTAGTTTTTGCTCTTTCAGCAAATATACTTAGTATTAGTGCAGTTCTATCAATAACTTCACATTCAATAGCCGTTTCTATATTTCTTAATTGGGATGAAGATAACTCATTATTAAAAATTACTATGTCTACTTCTTCACTATTTACTAATGATTTCAATTCATCTAGCTTTCCACTTCCAATATAATGTGCCTTATTGATTTGTTTTGAATTTTGTACAAGTTCTCCTATAACTTCAATATCACAGGCCATACATAAATTCTTAAGTTCAACCATAGATTCTTCAAATCCATTTTCATTATTTATATTTATCCCTACTACTATTCCTTTTCTTTCCATTTCCATAATCTCCTTTAATCATACTATTTTAATTTCTATAGTACGGATTCATGATTATAGAATTTTAACTTTAAAGTTAACTTCTTTAAAGAAGTCTCCATGATATATACGGAGTAAATNNTTTAACCTCTTAGTCTAACACTAAAAATTCCACTCTTAATTCTCATCTTACACGCCTCCATAATCTTAAATAGTATAATAAAAAAAAATACCTTGGCATAGAAAATTATCCGTTTCTCTGCTAAAGGTATTATAATTACTTAATTAAAATATTATAAATTACATAAATAAAGCCTTAAATAACCTTATCATTATAAGCAGTATGGATTTTATTAAATTTCTTTAAAACTATAAATAATTTTTTCATTTCATACCGCTCCTTTTCTTTGTAATCATTTACCAATAATATAGCATACATTGCTTGAATTGTAAACATTATAATGAATTATTAAGAAATGAATTATTTTATTTCTTCGGTCTATAAAATTTATATTTTATATTTCTTACTAATTATCATTTAAATGAATTATTAATTGCAAATCACTTTCATTTTATGTATAATACATGTTAAATAACCATAAACTTACCTGGAGGAGGTAATAAAATGTCAGTATATCAAATAACTTATTATATAGCTGAAATTCATAACCATGAATGTGACCATGATCACCAACATGATGAGAATTGCAACCACGAGCATCATCACCACCATAGTAATCTGCCTAGAAAAATTAAATCTTTAGGGGCTTGGGCAAACATTATGCCAACCACATTTCTTTTACATACTGAAATGAATTCTAAGGATATAAAGCTAGCTTTAGATGAAGTAAAAGAAGATAATGAAATATTTTTCATTTCTCAAGTTACTTTGGATAATGATGGTTCCATGCATCCAGGTGCCCTAGCTTGGATTGAATCTCGTCTTAAATAAACAGATTTCTTAGCTTC
>NZ_DHYX01000037.1:24958-29740 GCF_002414285.1 Clostridium sp. UBA5119
CTTAGAGCTTGTAGTCATCGGATAAAAGAAATATATACTAAATTAAGAGGTCCACTAGAATATTAATTTTAGTGAACCTCTTTTAACAGTTACATATTGGGCTTAATTATATATTTATTTTTTCAATTACATTTCCATGAACATTTTCATATCATCTTCTACGTTAGTTATTCCACCTATTCCAAAGTTTTCAACTAAAACATTAGCTACATTTGGAGATAGGAATGCTGGAAGTGTTGGTCCCAAGTGAATGTTTTTTACTCCTAAGTGTAGTAGAGATAATAAAACTATTACAGCCTTTTGCTCATACCATGCAATATTAAATGCTATTGGTAATTCATTTATATCTTCTAACTCAAATACTTCTTTTAATTTTAAAGCAATTAATGCTAGTGAGTATGAATCATTACATTGACCTGCATCAAGTACTCTTGGAATTCCTCCAATATCACCTAAGTCTAACTTGTTATATTTATATTTTGCACATCCTGCAGTTAAAATTACTGTATCTTGTGGTAATGCCTTTGCAAAGTCAGTGTAGTATTCTCTTTTCTTTTGTCTACCATCACAACCTGCCATCACAAAGAATTTCTTTATAGCTCCAGTTTTTACTGCTTCTACAATTTTATCAGCTAAAGCTAATACTTGATTGTGTGCAAAACCTCCAATGATTTCACCATGCTCAATTTCTATTGGAGCTTCACAAGTTTTTGCTAATTCTATCAATGCTGAAAAATCTTTATTTCCTTTTTCATCAGCTGCAATATGTGTACATCCTGTATATCCTGCAGCACCTGTAGTAAATACTCTTGCTTTGTAGCTATCTTTAGGTGGTACAATACAGTTTGTAGTCATAAGAATTGGTCCATTAAAGCTCTCAAATTCTTCTGTTTGCTTCCACCATGCATTTCCATAGTTTCCTATGAAGTGTGAGTACTTTTTAAATGCTGGATAGTAGTGAGCTGGTAACATCTCTGAGTGAGTGTATACATCTACTCCTGTACCCTCTGTTTGAATTAGTAATTGTTCTAAGTCTTTTAAGTCGTGTCCAGACACAAGAATTCCAGGCTTATTACTTACTCCAATATTTACTTTTGTAATTTCTGGATGTCCATAGCTTTCAGTATTAGCTTTATCAAGTAATGCCATACCATCTACTCCAACCTTACCAGTTTCTAATGTTAATGCTATATATTCATCTATTGTTATCTTATTATCTGCTGTTGCAGCTAAAGCTTTTTGCATAAATGTACATATAGCTTCATCATCATATCCCAATGCATTAGCATGTTTAACATATGCAGCTAATCCTTTCAATCCATAAGTTATCATTTCTCTTAAACTTCTAATATCTTCATTATCAGTAGACAGTACTCCTACTAAACCAGCTTTACTATTCATTTCAGCTTCTGTTTTAGCTGTCCATAATGCAGCGTCACTTAAACCTTCTTTATTACTTAATTTTGAAAGTAATTCTTCCTTAAGATTTAAAGTTTCTTTAACCATTTTATAAAATACTGCATCATCAAAATTTGCATTCGTAATTGTAGTGAAAAGATTCATAGTCACAGCTCTATTTATTATATTAGAAACAGTTACTCCTTCTTCCCTAGCTCTTGTAGCTACTTCTNNTATTAATAAGTCTTGAAGTTTTGCAAGATCAGGAGTCTTACCACAAACTCCTCTTACAGTACATCCGCTGCAACCAGCTGCTTCTTGACATTGAAAACAAAACATCTTATTCTCCATATTTAACTCCCCTTTATTTCTTAATAATATTTTTTACTTTGTTGATTTAATAATTGAATTCATTTGAACTATGGTCTTATTGTACATAAAAAAAATACAGGAGTCCGTAACCTATGTTACGAATTCCTGTAATAATATATATTTCTTAAAATATTTTTATTTACATTGTCATGTATTCCATATTTATTAATACTTATCTTTTATATAATGTTTAATTAAACATTTCTTCCTCTAAAGCTTCTATATCTAATATTTTTATATTGCTTCTATCAAAATCTATATATCCCATATCCCTGAGATTTATTAACTCTCTTGACAATGATGGTCTTGGTATTCCTAAAGCTGCAGCAATACTTTCTTTACTTTCTTTTAATTTAATTACACTATTCTTCTGTAGTTTCATAGTTTCTAATATGTAATTTATAACTCTATGTTTTATATTCTTAAAGGATATATTTTTAATTTTAGAATTTAACATTAGTACTTTATTACTAAGAAGTTCTAAAAAATTCTCAAGAATTCTTTTTTCTCTTGAAAATAGTTCTAACATATCTACCTTATCAATGTATAATATACTGCATTGACTTAGTGAAATAACTGTTGCTGGATAGTTCTCCTGCTTTGAAAATATTATGGCTTCTCCAAATACATCACCAAGGGTAAGTTTATTTAAAACTATATATTTACCACTTGGATATATCCTTTGAAGTTCAATAGTTCCTTCTAATATAAGCCCTATAGTACTGCACTCTTCTTCTTCATGGGCAATAATTTCCCCTTTGCCATATCTATTAATATGATATTTTGTTTCATCATAAATTTTTTTTAGATTCTCAGAATCAATTCCTTTAAAAAGGAAATTGCTTTGTAGTAACTTTAATATATCTTTCATTATTCATCCTCTTCTTTTATTGTATTAACTTCTTTTATTCTCGTATATGATTACCTAATTTATTTGACCTTAATACTACTCTTCCTACCCATAGAATTACTCCAATAATCCAAGGTATTATAAAGTAATATAGTCTAAATAAAAGCGTTATAGACAAAGCTGAGTTAGGCGAAAACCCCAGAGTCTTTAATCCTATTATAGCTACTAAATCAAAGGACCCTACACCTCCTGGTATAAAGCTTATAAGTGCAGCAATACATGCTAATATATTTACTCCTGTAACTGATACAAAGCTTGCATCACCCTTAAAATATTTAGCTATGGTAAAAAACATCATACTTCTCACTATCCACTCACATGTAGATAGAAGGGTTAATCTTATCTTTAAATTTATGCTTCCTTCAAAGTATAAATTTAATTTTTCAAGTTTATTGCTTAACCAAGTGAACCTATCTAAAAAATAATATATAGGTAGAAAAGCACAAAATATTAATATTACTATCCAAAGCCACTTTTGGCTATGTAACAGTGGATATATTTTAAATACGTCTAATACTCCTAAATAGCACATAACAGATAAGCCCACTATAGTTGTAGGTATTAGTATCATATTAAAATTTATCATGTCCTTAGTATCAATATTTTCATCTTTAAATAAAACAGTTCTAAGTGTAGCTCCTGTAAGCCCTCCAAATCCTATTATGTCATTAAAGCTATGAGCAATCCATGCAACTACAAATACCTTAAACTTATTTATATTGTATCTATAATGATCAGCTAGTACTACATCATAAAAGCATAAAAACGATATAGATATAATTGCAGATATTAAGAATATTACAAGATATGTATTAGGTATATTTCTTAATATATCTAGAACCTGATTTATATCTATCTCCTTAAATATACTCCTAGCTTCATAAATTACAAAAAGCATAATTATTATGGGAATTAAAATCTTTCCTCCACTTTTCACTTTACTTTTTCCTTGATTACCACTCACATTATGTCCCCCTAATCCAATTTGAAAGCTAAATAAAATATATATATTTTATTTAGCTTATATTTTCAACATATTACCATTCTACTACTTATATGCATTAAAATCTATATTTTAGATTATATATACTTTTATTTATTTTATCTCCTTGGAGGAGAGACTTTAGATCTCTCCAACTTTTGTTTTACTCGAGGATTTTTCTTAGTATTGCATGATACTCATTTAAAACCACATCGAGTTTTTGGCTTGCGATGATTACTTCTGGATCTAGTAAATTAGTTTTTTCACTAATTAACTTTTGTAAATTTAGTCTCATTTCACAAACCTTTTTATCCATTTCATCAATTTTTCCCATATCGCCCCTCCTTTCGCTATAATTATAGCAATAAGAGGGTTAATAACTTAAATATAAAGTTAACTTTAACACTTATTTAAAATTAATTGTTTTATCTGGTTATAAATGTTAAAACAAATAAAGCAAATCTACTTATTTATAAAGTAAATTTGCTTTCCTCAATATACAATAATTTCAAAATACTAATCTTCTAATGTGTTATAAAGATATCCTTCGCCCTTTTCTATAGAATTTTCTATAGACTCCTTGTTCCTCTTTGTATTTGCTTCACTCTTTAATTCATTGTCATTAACCTTGTTTCTTACTTCCGTTCCAAGGTCTCTTTCTATAGTTCCTGGATTATTATTTAATAAAGAATGATGTTCACTTTTTAAAGTCATAATTTTACCTCCTAAAATGTAATTTATATTATTATCTTCATTAAATGAGATTATATACTTATTTATATAATGGAAAAACTTAATTGTTATCTATTCTTTATAAGTTATTTTCATTATAAAAAATTAAAGGACTTAGCTATAATAAAGTGTGCCCTAAGTCAAGTACATTTTTAAAAAGGCTCTAAGATAAAAGATGATTTCTGTATTGAACAGGAGTCACCTTTTTTAAGTTTCATTGACCTCTATACTTATTATGATAATCCATGTAATTCTCAATCTCACATAAAACATCTTCAAAGGTTTCACAATGCTTTAGATTTGTTTCACCTTTTAAATGACCGAAAAATGACTCCTGCGGAGCGTTGTCCCAACAATTTCCACGTCTAGACATTGATTGTCCTATATT
>NZ_DHYX01000036.1:0-24093 GCF_002414285.1 Clostridium sp. UBA5119
CCCTCCACCTCTCTTGATAAGAGTTTCATTATTAAATTTTAAATAGTATAATTTCTAAAAACAATTTGAAAACAAAAAACCCCTTTCACTGAAAGAGGTTGTAACAATCGTCTTCTTATCTTTCAGCTCATACTGTAGGATTTAGCACCATATATGTAGATGAACACATTGGTTGCTGGGTTTCATAGGGCCTATCCCTCCACCTCTCTTGATAAGTATTATATTAAATATTTTATTACATATGATTATAATGACTATGAATATCTATGTCAATAGCTTTTTCATATAAATAAAATTTATTTTTATAGTATTAGTTAATTATTTGAAAATAGCCTTTTTATTAATTATTCAAACTGAGAATTATATAGTTGACTATAAAATCCCTTTTGTTTTAATAACTCCACATGATTTCCTTGTTCAACTATATTTCCATCATTAACCACTAGAATATGTTCTGCATTCCTTATGGTAGAAAGCCTATGTGCAATTACAAAGCAGGTTTTATCCTTCATTAAATTTCTCATAGCCTTTTGAATTTGAACTTCCGTTCTAGTATCAACATTAGAAGTTGCTTCATCTAAAATAAGCATCTTTGCATCCAAAAGTATAGCCCTTGCTATGGTTAGCAGTTGTTTTTGTCCTTTAGATACATTAGCTCCATCATCAGTAATTACTGTATCATAGCCCTTAGGAAGTCTTTTTATATATGAATGAATTTTAGCTGCCTTAGCTGCTTCTACAACCTCTTCCATGGTCGCATTTTCATTACCATAAGCAATATTTTCAAATATACTTCCTTCAAATAGCCATGTATCTTGAAGCACCATAGCATAAGCTTTTCTTAAACTCTTACGTGTAACCTGTGATATTGAATTTTCATCTACCTTAATATCCCCTTCATTAACATCATAGAACCTCATGAGAAGATTAATTAAAGTAGTTTTTCCTGCTCCTGTAGGGCCTACTATAGCAATCATACTTCCAGCAGGTACATTCATACTAAGATTCTTAAGAATAATCTTATTCTTATTATATCCAAAGGAAATATTCTCTACCTTCACATTTCCTTCCATATACACAAGCTCTTTAGCTCCTTCTTTATCTGCTACCTCTGACATCTCATCCATTAATTGGAAAATTCTTTCGGCAGCAGAAAGGGACGATTGAAATTCTCCCATGATATTAGCCGCTTCATTAATAGGTCCTGAAAATTTTCTAGAATACAGTACAAAGGAAGATATGTTTCCTAAAGTCATTTGTCCAAAAAGATACATAATAGCCCCAAAAATACTGATAAGAGTTAGGGATAAATTATTCATAAAGTTAACTGAAGGACCAACCATAGAACCATAATAGNNAAGCATTTACTGCTTCTTCATTTTTACTTGCAAATTTTTTCTTTGTGTTTTCTTCTTGATGATAAGCCTTTAAAGTCTTTTGACCTGATACAAACTCCTCCACCATTCCATTAAGTTCCCCTAATTTTCTTGAACGATTACGAAACATTGGTCTTGTTACCCTAGTTATTCTTTTAGTAAGTATAATAGACATTGGAACTGTAAATACAAATACTAAAACTAGCTTTTCAGATATCATAACCATAGAACCAAAGGATATAATCACAGTAATTATACTTGAGCAAATGCTCACTAAATCAGATGTTAAGGTAGAATTTAAAGTATCCACATCATAGGAAATTTTACTTATGATATCTCCTGTTGCATGGGTATCAAAATATCCCACTGGAAGAGATAATAATCTATCAAATAAATCTTTTCTTAGTCTATAGGATATTCTCTTGCTAATTTCTAGCATAAGTACTGATAAAATATAAGCTAATATAGAAGATAAAATATAAAATCCAATCATAAGTCCACAGTAATAATATATCTTAGAAAAATTTACTGCGCCTCTTCCAACATTAATATTATCTATAGCATAACCTGATAACATTGGACCAATTAAGGCAAATACGTTAGAACCTATGGATAATATAATTGCTATGATAATTAATATCTTGTATTCAAACAAATAGGACATTACTCTTTTTAATGTATTCTTTTTTCTATTTTTCATATATTATAAATGTCCTCCTTTTTACTTTGACTTCCATAACTTATTCTCCCATCTGAGACTTATTAATTTCTTTGTATACATCACAACTTTCAATAAGTTCTTCATGAGTTCCATACCCTACAACATAACCATCTTCTAATACACAGATGTGGTCTGCATTAAAAATCGAACTAATTCTTTGAGCAATCATTATAGTTGTAGTATCTTTAAAATGTTCTGTAAGGTTTTTTCTTAGTACAGCGTCTGTCTTATAATCTAAAGCACTAGAAGAATCATCTAAAATTAATATTTCTGGGTGTGCTGCTATAGCTCTGGCTATAAGCATTCTTTGTTTTTGTCCACCACTTAAATCTGCACCTCTTACTGCAACTTTAGTATTAAAGCCTTCTGCCTTGCCTTCAATAAACTCAGTTGCCTTAGCATAATCTGCTGCTGATCTTATAGCACTATTCTCTAGAATTCTTCCAAACTTAATGTTTTCATAAATTGTATCCGTGCTTATAAAATCGTTTTGAAATACCACTCCAAACTTTTCTCTTAACTTCTTCATGTCAATGGATCTAATATCTTGTCCATTTATATAAATAGAACCCTGATCTACATCATAAAATCTCATTAATAATTTAATTAAAGTAGATTTTCCTGAGCCTGTAGCTCCTATAATACCTAGCATTTCACCTTTTTTAACTCCAAAGGTTATATTACTCACATTTTCTTCTTTATGATTATAAGAAAAGGAGACATTTTGAAATTTAATAGCATAATCTGTATCTATAATTGGTATATTCCTAATTGGTAATTCTTCTTTCTCATTTAGTATTTCAGTGATACGCTTTGCTGAAGCACTTGCTTTGGAGTAATTAGTAAACACTCTGGAAATAAATAAAAGAGAATTTAATATTAAAGTTACATATGTTAAAAACGCAATTATTGCTCCTGGTTTAATAGCTCCACTATTTACTCTGTAAGCTCCAGCCAAAATAACAAATACTGTCCCCACATTTAAACAAAGGTTCATTACTGGATTTAGTATAGCCATAATCATACCACTCTTCT
The DNA here is from genome assembly GCF_002414285.1 of Clostridium sp. UBA5119. NCBI lineage: Bacteria > Bacillati > Bacillota > Clostridia > Eubacteriales > Clostridiaceae > Clostridium > Clostridium sp. UBA5119. The sequence goes on from NZ_DHYX01000036.1 coordinate 3,133, forward strand.
TTTCTTGAATTACTGTAGCATCATTCCGATCATTAAATCTTTCCTTTTCATGTTCTTCCTTTGATAAAGCTTTAATTACACGAATTCCGGTAATATCTTCACGGACTACGCGTACAAAATCATCTACTTTTTTCTGAACAATTGAATACATAGGGATACCAACTTTTGATATGTACATAATAGTGATAAAAATAATAGGCATTACTGAAATCATTACTAAAGTTAGTAATGGATCTAATGTCAATGTTATAATTATTCCACCAATAAGCATTATTGGAGCTCTAATACCTAGTCTTTGCATCATTCCCACCATCTGATGGATATTATAAGTATCCGTGGTAGCTCTAGATATTAAAGAAGGTAGTGTAAAAGCATCCACTTGTCTATCAGAAAGACATATCATTTTAGAGAATAAATCATTTCTAACTCGCTCTGTGGTATCTCTTGCCACCTTCGAAGCCATTCTGTTAGCCAATATATTAAAAGTCACTGCACAAATGGCACATAAAAGCATAATTACACCCCAAAATAAAATTAGAGATACCTGCTTTAATGGAATAATTTCATCAATCATATAAGACAAAATCCATGGAATTGCTAGTTCTACAATAGTTCCAGTAAACTTTATTGAAAATCCTATAAGCATGTTTACTCTATAAGGTTTTAAATACTTAAATATTTGCTTCATAATATTCCACCTTTAAGATATAATATATTTCGTTTTCCTAAATATATTATATCTTAAAGTTTTTAAAAAATCTATTTTAAAATTCAGAAATTTACTTTAGCAATTTATAGTTCTAAAGGTTTACCTAATAATTTTTAGATGATAAAATAATAAGAATAAGGAGGTGCCATGTTGAGAGAAATAGATTATATGGCTATAGATGCTGCTAATAATCAGGATCTGTTAAATAGTTTCATTGAGCAAAATGAATTGTTTATTTTGAAATGCACATCAAAAATAACCCGAAAATACATAACTAAAAGTGATGATGAATGGTCTGTTTCACTTCAGGCATTTGTACAAGCAATTAAAGGCTACGAATTAGTTAAAGGAAATTTTCTCAGTTTTGCCGAGCTTATAATTCGTAGGCGTCTTATTGATTATCTTAGGCTTCAGAAGAAATATAACTTAGAATTATCCGTAAATCCTGCCATATTTAATTGTCAGTTAGATGAAAATGAAAGTGATAAAGATATTGCACTTGGACTTGCTGTAGCAGAAAAGATAATTCACCAAGAAAATTATACACTAAAATTTGAGATTGAAGCTGCAAATGAAGTATTTTTCTATTATGGCTTTTCATTTTTAGATTTATCTATATGTTCACCTAAAGCTAAAAAGACAAAATCGTCCTGTGCAAAAGTTGTAGTATATTTACTCAATAACCCAATATTAATTAATGAATTACAAAGTTCAAAACAACTACCATTAAAAATAATTGAAAAAAATTTAAATGTACCCCGAAAAATATTAGAACGTCACCGAAAATATATAATAGCAGCAGTAGAGATACTATCCGGAGAGTATCCAAATCTAGCTTACTATTTCAGGTACATCAGAGAGGAGATTAATAAATGAAATCTGTTGTTGTAGAAATCAAGGCTGGCTATGCTGCAGTCCTTTCTGAAGATGGCTGCATATCAAAAGTAAAAGATAAAAATTATATCGTTGGGCAGGTGATTGAGATGAAAAATAACAATTTGAAAAGTATAAATAAATTGGTAATGTGTTCTGCTTTAACAGCTATGATTGCAATTGTAGGAGGCATAACACTATGGGCCTATAAAACACCTTACTCCTATGTGAGTTTAGATGTAAATCCTTCTATTGAATATTCTTTAAATCGTTTTGACAAGGTAATTAGTATAACTGCAGTTAATGATGATGGTCAGGAAATTCTTAATGAACTTGAATTGGACAAGCTTGAAAATCAAAAAATTGAAGATGCAGTTGCTGAAACAGTTAATCAAATTAGTGAAGATGGTTATTTTGATAATAGCATTGATAATGACATTGATGGTGGAATTATTATTGCAACTTCTGGTGAAGATCAAGAAAAATCAGATGAACTTGCTGAAAAACTACAAGAAAGTTTAGAAACTGAAATTGAAGAAATAGGTGAAGATATTACCCTTGAAACTATAAGTGTTGGATTTGAACGAGTACAAAAAGCCAAAGAACTGGGTGTAACACCTGGTAAACTAAATTTAGTTGAAAAACTACAAAATAGTTCTTCAAATCCAGAAAGCATTATTCTTGAAGAGTGGTTAAACAAACCTGTTAAAGAAATTATGAGTGCTATCAAGGAAAATAAGAAAGCTAAAATAGAACAAACTGAAACTTCTGATGAAGATGAATCTAATGAAGAATCAACTACAGATAGTACAGAAGTGGCAGATGAAATAAAAACTGATAAAGCCCTAACTAAAGAAGCTGAAAATACCAATGATACTAAGGCTACGCAGGAAAGAGCTAGCCAAAAATCTCAGAATAAAATAGAAAAAGCTACTAACAAGCTTGAAAAGACTGAGAATAAAGCTAATAAAAAATCTGAAGTAACTGAGAAAAAAAATAGCAACAATGCTGAAAAACCTAAAGAAAAAATACCTAACAAACATGAGAAATCTAAAGAAAAAACACCTAATAAACCTGAAAATCCAGGAAAAAAGGGTAATTAAAAATCAAATAAAAACTAATAATAGTTTTTATATATATTACTTATATAACTAAAGATAAAAATATAATTTAAACAAACTAAAGATAAAAACATAAATTAAATAAACTAAAGATAAAAACATCGTAAAGTACAGAAAAATACAAAGAGTATGCCCCTAATGCCCCCATACTCTTTGTATTTTTTATATGCCTATAAATATCTCTGAAACCCGCATAAACAGAACAACTATTTAACTAGTTTAATAGTTAAATATCTATATATAATACTAGTTTTATATTTACATATTTATTTTACTGTTATTCTATTTTAAAATTGTACTTAAAATATTCTTCTATACTTTCAAAGCAAGTATCTATCATAAACTCTATTTCATCTTTGCTTATTACATAAGGTGGTATGAAATAAAGTACATCACCTATAGCTCTTAATAGTAACCCTTTCTTCAATGCTATTTTATAAATCTCATAACCTACTCTACTTTGCCAAGAATATCTCTCCTTGGTATCTCTATCCTTTACTATTTCAATAGCAGTTATCATGCCTATACTTCTTACTTCTCCTATCTGTCTACAATCCTTTGCTCTTTCTATTGTAAGTTTTTCTATTAATCTTCCCTTGACTTTATTATTTTCTATTATATTTTCTTCTTCAAATATTTTTAGGTTTTCTAAAGCAATAGCACAAGCCATAGCATTTCCTGCATAGGTATGACTATGTAAAAAAGATTTTCTTTCTGAGTAATCACCATAAAAACAATTATATATTTCATTAGTAGTCATAACTACAGACATTGGCATATATCCTGCAGAAATACCCTTTGAAAGGCACATAAAATCTGGACTTATATCTGAATGATTGCATGCAAACATCTCTCCTGTTCTTCCAAATCCCATGGCAATTTCGTCTACTATCAAATGTACATCATACTTATCACAAAGATTACGAAGCCTTTTAAGATAAATAGGCGAATAAATTTTCATTCCTGCTGCACCTTGAACCATTGGTTCAACTATTACAGCACTTATCTCTTCATGATTTTTAACTAAACATTTTTCCATAACTTCAAAGCATTCAGCACTACATTTATCTCTAGTACAGCCATATTTACACCTATAACAATCTGGTCCATCAATCCTAAGAGTATCTAAAAGTAAGGGTTTATATATCATATTAAAGGTATCAATATCACACACAGATAGAGCACCTAAAGTTTCTCCATGATAGGCATCACTTAAAGCTACAAATTTCTTCTTTTTAGTTTTATTTCTTTGCATATTATAGTGAAAACTCATCTTTAAAGCTATTTCCACTGCAGAAGATCCATTATCTGAATAAAATACTTTATTTAATCCTTCTGGTGTTATGGTTACTAGCTTTTCTGCTAAGTCAATAGCCGGTTTATTTGAAAAATTAGCAAAGATAACATGTTCTATTTCATCAATTTGATTCTTTATGGCTTTATTTATTCTTTTATTACTATGACCTAGGGTATTTGTCCACCAAGATGATATACAATCTAAATACTTGTTTCCATGAATATCATAAAGCCAAACCCCTTCTCCTCTTTCAATAACTATAGGATTAAGCTCTTCGTAATCCTTCATCTGTGCACAAGGATGCCATATATATTCTAAATCTCTTTTTACATAATCCTTCATATAAACACCTAACCTTCACTATAATTCTTCCATCCATTCTATAATAGTTTTATCATTAAAAATCCTTGATGCAGTGGTTCTTATATTATCTTTATCTATGCTAGCTATAATTTTAAATTTACCTACAATAGGAATTCCAGTAAGTTTTTCTATAACCTTTATATTGTCTTTAGTTATATAATTATCTTCATAATTATTTATAATAATTCCTTTTACTTTGATTCCCACGGACTCCATATATTTCACAGTTAGTACTGAATGATTTATTGTTCCCACTCCACCTCTAGCTACAACCACAGTACTCATATTTAAATCTTTAATAAGGTCACCTAGTGTATATATTTCTTCATCCCTATTAATTAGAGGGCATATTATACCACCACTACCTTCTACAATTATAAAATCATATTTTTCTTTTAGCTTCTCAAATTTAGCCTTTATAATATTTAGATCTATAGGTTTATCTTCTATTTGGGCAGCTAAATGTGGAGATATCGCTGTCTTAAATATATATGGAGTTATATTTTCATAAGGTTCCTTTAATCCACTAACCTGACTTACTAAGTCAGTATCTCCAGGAATTAGTTTATCACCTTTTTCTATAGCCCCACTTAAAGCTCCCTTAAAATATGTTGCTCTGTGCCCTTTACTTCTAAGGACATGAAGTAGTCCTGCAGTTATAACAGTTTTTCCTACATCTGTATCCGTTCCAACTACAAATATCCCCTTAGCCATCACTTCTAACCTCCAGCTTTAGTTCACTTATCATTTTCTTATCATCACATATTTTATTACCAGAAGTGGTTAAATAATTTCCAGTAATAGTAGCATTTGCACCTGAGTTAAAGCATTCCTTCCCCAAATCCCTAATGAGATTTCTACCACCAGCTAATCTGATTAAAGCTTTAGGGTTTATAAACCTAAAAATAGCAATGGTCTTCAAAATATCCTCTTGACTTAAATTTTTAGAATCTTCAAGAGGAGTACCTTTTACAGGATTAAGTACATTCACTGGAATAGACATAACCTTTAATTTTTTCAATTGAAAAGCAAGATTGATTCTATCAACCCAACTTTCACCAAGTCCAATAATTCCTCCTGAACATACAGGTATACCTGCCTTCTGTGCAGCCTTTATGGTATCTATTCTTTCTTCATAACTATGAGTTGTACATATTTCTTTATAAAATTCCCTACTTGTTTCTAAGTTATGATGATACATAGTTATTCCTCTTTCCTTTAACTTAAGTAGCTTATCATAATCAAGTATTCCTAAAGATGCACATAACTCAATCTTTAGTTCTCTATTAAGTTTTTCATATATATCTAAAACCTTATCAAAATCACTACTTGTAATTCCCCTACCACTAGTAACTAAAGAGAATCTATTTACTCCCTCTGATTCATTTTCTTTTGCTAACTTTAATGCTGCTTCCTTTGAAGCTAAATCATAGACTTCTGCATTAGTATTATAATGAACAGATTGAGCACAGAATTTACAATCTTCAGAACATCTACCTGACTTTGCATTCATGATAGAGCAAAGATATACCTTATTACCACAAAGGGTTTTTCTTATATTATTAGCACTAAGACATAATTGTTCAATCTCATCATTATTTCTAAGCTCTGTTAATGCCATTGCTTCTTGAAAATTTATGTATTCACCTGATAAAATTCTTATCTCTAAATCCTTAATAAAACTTTTCATACTTCAAGCCTTCTTTCACTTTTATTAAATGTATCCAAACCTTTTGAATATAGGTACTATTTTTATTGCTACATAAGCTGCAAATGCTGTTAAAATTAAATCTCCAGATATGCATAGTACAAAGCCATTAAAAAATGCAAAATAAAGTGACATCGGTTGTCCTAGATATAAGTTATAGCTAACATAAAGATATATAACTCCAAATAAATAAATAAATAATAGTCCAGCTAAAAGCATCCCCATAGCTTTAATAAAACTTAATTCCTTAATCTTTTCTCTTATCTTTCCTATGACATAAGCTGCCACTATAAATCCTATAAGATATCCAAAGGTAGGTTTAAATACATAGCTAAGCCCTCCCCCTTCAGTAAATACTGGTACACCTGCAAGTCCAACCATAACATAAATTATTTGGGATAGTGCGCCGAGTTTAGAGCCTAAGATAACTCCTGCTAAAGCACAAAATAAGTATTGAAGAGTAAAAGGCACATAAGGTATTGGTATTTTAATAAATGCACCAATAGCAGTTAAGGCTGCAAACATAGCTACTAAAATCAAATTTCTCGTATTCTTGGTAGTTTTCATAATTCTCTCCTTAAAATGTTTACTTTATAGTGTTGATTATAATTAAGAATTTATAAATTGTCAACTTTCAAATAATTAAAAGTTTACAATATTGCTATAATTATTTTCCTTTACTCTAGGCTAAAAATTAATTTAATATTATTAACAAGTACATAAAAATTAGAGAGCATGCTCTTTATATAGCAATGCTCTCTAATTTATCAAGTTTTATATTTATTATTTTCCATAGAGTCTAGTTCAAAATTCTTTTCTAATTTTTACTAAAAGTTTAGCCTGTACTTTAATATTTAATTAATTTTCAAGTAGCCTTTTTACTGGAACATAAATTTCCATAATCGTATCTGTTCGATAATGACAACGCTCATCATAAAATTCAAAATCTAATTTATCTTCGTCATAGATATATCCACTATCTTTAAACCATTCTTCAAATATATATTTCCAAGTTTCTTTAATCACTTCTGAAAACTTATCTTGGTTAGGGTCTACAGTAACATCCACTGGAGGAGTTGTAAATACTGCATACTCCGCCTCTGGTACTTCCACTGTAATCATATCCTCTGTAACTTTAGAGAAATCTTCAACAATGACTCCTAAAAGATAGCATACATTTCCCCCTTTATCAGTTGGAACGCATAGACCAACTTCACCATGATTAGGAGGATTTAAGATTTCATACATCTTTGTTTCTAAATTTTCTCCATCATAATTGCTCCAAAAGGATGCAATATCCTTTGTATAACTTGTTCCTCCAATATTGGTATTTATTCCATATCCAGCTACCTTAAAAGCTGGCTTTTTAACAATAACAGGCTTCATAATATAACCTCCAATTTTAAATGTTATTTCCTTATTAAAGTATCCATCCATTCTAGCTATATATTGTGTTGGACTATATCCAAAAGCTTTCCGAAAGGACTTTGAAAATCCACTAGGCGTTTCAAATCCATATTCAAGGGCAATATCAATAATTTTTTTTCCTTTAAATAGTTCTATTGCTGCTAATGATAGCTTACGTTTTCTAAGATACTCCATTATAGATATACCTTTGCATAAAGTAAAAACTCTACAAAAGTGGTTTACAGAATACCCTACATAATCAGCAACTTCACTCACAGTAATAGCTTCCTTGATATTATTTTCTATAAATTCAATACACCTATCAATATCCTTACTGTAGTTCACTTTTATCACAACCTTTTCCCTTGGGTATCTTTATTATATCAAGACTTTTAAATTTAAGCTGTTCCTAATTTGCTAAAATTTCAATCTATATAAAAAAGCATGCTCATTTAAAAGCATACTTTCTATACATATTAATATTTATATTTGTCTATATGATTTCATTCTTCAATATTTTCTACAGCCCACTTATGCATAAGCTCCAATAATGGAAGTAATGTCCTTCCCTTATCAGTAATAGAATATTCTACTTTGGGTGGAATCTGATGGTATTCCTCTCTATGAATTAATTTATCTCCTTCCAACTCCTTAAGCTGTTGAGATAACATTTTATGTGATATATTTGTTAGAGCTCTTTTTAACTCCCCATACCTCATTATACCTTTTGTAGATAAATACCAAAGAATAATAGGCTTCCACTTTCCTCCAATTAACTTTTGAGTATATTCTAATGGACACTTATATTTATTTTTATTTGTACCAGACATTTCAACATTACTCTCCTTTTATATAGTATCTTACACAAAAGTGCATACTATTAAAACTAATTACGCAAATATATAATTAGTATATAAAATAAATAAGTTTATTACAATCTACTTAAAATAAAAGGAGTGTTTCTATGGAACTATTAGAAGTAATACAAAACAGAAGAAGTATAAGAAAATTTAAGCCTGATGAAGTACCTGAAGAGTACATTCACCAATTAATTGAAGCTGGAAGATTGGCGCCTTCTGGTACAAATCTTCAACCTGCACGATATATAGTAATAAAAAGTGAGGAGGCAAGAACTAAGCTAAAAGATTGTACACCTTTACCTTTTGTTTCTGCTGCTCCAGCTATAATTGCTTGTTGTGTTGATCCTAATTCTATCACATCGACTGGAGAAAGAATGAAGGAACTTAAAGAAGCTCAAGCATTTGTTGATACCCCTCTAAATAATGCAGATGAAAATTATAATAAAGGGAAACAAAGCATTGATACTGCTTCCTTAAAAGCTTATCTAAACTTAAATGTAGCTATAGCTATTGATCATATCACTCTTAGAGCTACAGATTTAGGACTCGGAAGCTGTTGGGTTATGATGTTTGATAAAGAAAAAGTTAAAGCACTTCTAAATCTTGAAGACAGATATGATGTTTTAGCCTTATTACCTATAGGATATCCTGACCAAACTCCTAAGCAAAGACCAAGATTAGATTATAATGAAGTGCTTTTAAAAGAAATATAGTATTGAGTAATATAATTATTAAGATTTAATAGTTATATTAAATTTATCTATTCAACATATCTTCAAATATAATTAAAAGACTATATAAAAGTGAAATAGTAATATTACTATATCATTTTCATATAGCCTTTTATTCTTTATTTTATGTATTTAAAAGTAAATATTTACTTTTTAATATTTTAATATTATATTATAAGTGGTATAGTTTTTATGTGAACTTGTTTATATAAAAATAGAAATTTATAGAAAGGATAATGTTATGGATAATTCACTCCTTCTCAATAGAGAAAAACTTATGGAAAAAATTCAATGCTATATTATTGAAAATAACTTATCACCTAATACCAAACTTCCTTCCGAAAGAGAATTTTGTAGTATGTGGGATTGTAATAGAACTACCTTAAAAAAAGCTATAGACCAATTAATTAATCATGGTAAATTATATAAAAAGAAAGGCTCAGGAACTTTTTTATCAGAACCTAAACTTGAAAAAAATTTACAAAGTCTAAACTCTTTCCATGAATTTATAGATGAAAATTCTTTAAATTTATCTACCAAATTACTTTCATTAAAGCTATTAAATGATAATACCTTTGCCTATGAAAACCTAAAGGAAAATTCTAATAACAATTTATGTGAACTAATTAGATTAAGATCAGTAGACTCCGTGCCCTTTGCTATAGAAAATAGTTATCTAGCTTCCAAGTATTATGATGAGCTAATTAGAAAAAATTTTGAAAAAATTTCTTTATATGAGGTTTTAAAAAAGGATTTTAATCTAAATTTAAAGAGTGGTTGGGAAGAAATATCCATGACCTATGCTACAGCCTTAGAATCAGAACTTTTAAAAGTTGAAGAAGGTTTTCCCCTTTTTTACCTCAAGGGTACTGTGCTAGAAGAAAAAGGTTTTCCCGTTGAATTTTTCTATTCTGTAATACGTGCAGATAGAGTGAAACTAAAAAGTATATTAACAAGATAGGAGTTGATTATATTGAAAATAGCTACTGTAGGTGACAATTGTATAGATGTATATTTAAACTTAGGTAAAAGTTATCCTGGTGGAAATCCCGTAAATGTAGCAGTATATATGAAAGAATTAAATGAAATCTCTTCCTATGTTGGAGTGGTTGGTAATGATAAATATGGAGAATTAATGATTAATTCCATTAATTCTAAAGGGGTAGATACTTCTCATGTTCGGGTATTAGAAGGTGCTACAGCTATAACAGAGGTTTCTTTAATAAAGGGAGATAGAGTCATGGGAGATTATTATGAAGGTGTATTAAGTAAATTTGAACTTACTAATGAAGATTTAGATTTCATTTGTAACCACGATCTTTTTCATACAGCCTATTGGGGTAAAACTGAGAACTACCTTTGCCACATCAAAGAAAAAAATATTCCTATTTCTTTTGATTATGCTACTAAATTAAAAGACTCTCTTGTTAATAAAACCATCCATTATGTAGACTATGCATTTTTTTCTTATTCTAAAAGAGATGACTATATAGAAAACTTTATGAAGGATATTCATAGTAAAGGACCTAAAATAGTAGTTGTAACTCTTGGCAATAAGGGCAGTGTTGCCTACGATGGTAAAGAATTTATTTTTCAAGACATCATAGAAACAAAGGTAGTTGACACTTTAGGTGCTGGAGACTCTTTCATAGCAGGTTTTTTAAAGGGTATTCTGAATAAAAGCTCCATAAATGAATCTATGCTTCTTGGTGCTAAAACTGCATCTAAAACCTTAAAATATTTTGGTGCTTGGTAATGACTGATAATAATTCAAAAAAACAACTAAGTGGTTCCTCTCCTTTATATGCTCAACTAAGGGATATCCTAAGAAATAAAATTATTAGTGGTGAATTCAAGGTTGGTACAGCAATTCCCTCTGAAAATGAATTATCTAATACCTATGGAATAAATCGTCTAACAGTACGTAATGCTATATCCATTCTTATCCGTGAAGGATTGTTAAAGAGTATTAAAGGTAAGGGTGTTTTTGTTCTTAATTCTAAAATTGAAAGAGACTTATATACCTTAAGAGGTTTTACTAAAACTATGAAGGATAAAAATACACCTTCAAAAACCACTATACTAAATAAAACTACCAAACCTGCTGGAAAACTTTTGAGTAAAAAATTTAATATAAATGAAGATGATGATATTTATATTATAAAGAGACTGTGTTATGCCAACAAAGAACCTATATCCCTAGAATATATTCATATTCCAAAATATATACTACCTAATTTAGATGAAATTAACCTATCTTTTTTTTCAATATATGAACTCTTTGAAGTTTATAATATAAACCTTGTTACTGCAGATGAAACCTTGGAAATCGTTCGACTAGATGATAAGCATAGTAAACTTTTATCTCTAGATACCCCTTCCTGGGTAATGTTATTTCAATGTACTAGCTATGATGATACTGGAAGAGTTATAGAATTTACAAAGACCTATACAAGAGGAGATAAATGTAACTATAATGTACATTTTAATAAATAATATAGAAAGAAGGTATTTATATGTTAAATATTGATAAGTCCACTGTAGATTTTCTTGTTACAGAAAATATGGTTACAGAAGTTGAAAAAGTATTAGAAAAGGACGTTCCTAAAATTAGAAACATAGTTAATGAAATGGCTAAAATGGGAATTAACAAAGTTTATTTTATAGCTTGTGGTTCACCTCTTTGTGCTTGTGAAACTGCTACTATGCTATTTGAAAAATACTCAAATATTAATTCTAAAGCTTATAGTGGCTACGACTTTTTAGATTCTACACCTTATAATTTAGATGAAAAAACAGCAGTGATTGCTCTATCTCAATCTGGAAACACTGAGGAAGTAGTAGAAGCTTTAAAAAAGGCTAAAGCTACTGGTGCACTTACTGTCAGCGTTACTCGTGATCCTTCTGGAAACTTATTAGCTCCTGTAGGTGACTATTTAGTAGCCTATGAAGCTGAATGCATCTGGGAAATTCACTTATTAATTACTTATACCTTTGCATTAGAACTTATCAATAAAGTTACACCAAGCCTTGAAATAACTAAAATTCAAGAAGACATATTAAAACTTCCTAACATTTTAGGAAAATTAGTAACAAGTTGGGAATCTAAAGGACGAACCCTCGGTGAAAAAGCTTCTAATTGGGATATAATATATACTGTGGCTGCTGGTCCACTAACTCCTTTAGCCTATAAAGAAGGTGTTATTACAATGATGGAATTTGCTTGGACTCATGGAGCAAGTATAAATAGTAGTGAATTCCGCCATGGACCTTTAGAAATTGTTGAAGAAGGAATACCTTTTATTTTTCTATTAGGTACAGATGAATCTAGACATACTACTGAAAGAACTATAAATTTTGTTAAGAAATTAGATCAGGATTATATTGTCTTTGATTATAAAGAAATAGCTGAAGACCTTCATCCTATGCTATCACCTTTTGTACTTTTTGTCCCTCTCGAGTGGTTTTTCTATTATCTTTCAATTTACAAAGATCACAATCCAGATGATAGAAGATATTATGGAGGTATTGTTAAATACTAAAAATAAGGATGTGATTATTCATGAGTGAATATAAAAAATGTAACTGCGATAATTGTCTTCATAAATTATGTGTAGAAAGAGTTCCAATTTTCTCTGGTTTAAATTCTGAAGAACTAAGTAAAGTAGCTACCTTAATTGTAAAAAAGCAATATGAAAAAGGTGAGCTAATTATAATGGAAGAAAGTTATTTAGAAAATTTAATCATTATAGATAAAGGTAAGGTAAAAGTATTTCGTTATACTATTGAAGGCAAAGAGCAGATTCTATATATATTTGATCACGGTGACTTCTTTGGTGAAAAAAATCTCTTAAATAATCAACAATCTACCTATAATGTTGAAGCATTAGAAACTACTTATATTTGCATGATAAATAAAAATGACTTTCAAAACCTTTTAATTAATTATCCTAAAATAGGGATTAAAATCATAGAAGAATTATGTAGTCGAATGGATAAAATAGAGAGCTCAGTGCAAAATATGGGTACTAAAAACATAGAGTGGCGTATAAACTCACTACTTCTTGATTTTGCAGAAAGGTATGGTAAAAAACATCCTAATGGTATTATTGTAGAGCTCCCATTAAGCCGTGAAGGAATAGCTAATTATATAGGTACTTCTAGAGAAACAGTTAGTAGGAAATTAATCGTACTACAAGATGAAGGTATCATTGATATGATAGGAAACAAACAGATTTTGATACGAGATATAAATGCTTTAATGAATTAAAAAATAAAAATAATTAGATAGTTTGTTTTAAAACTATGACTCCAGTCACAGAATATTTTATATAACTAATATATTATAGAGTTATAAACAAGAAATCTTTAAATAACACTGTATTGGAGGAATATATATGAATAAATTTAATAGTTCTCAAACCGTAGGAGAAATTGTTTCAATTATGCCTAAGGCTAGTGAAATTTTCAAACAATATAAAATCGATTTTTGCTGTGGAGGTAATAGACCCTTTGAAGAGGTACTCTATGAATTACATCTTGATGAAAATCTAATATTAAATAAAATAAATGAGATTTTTGAAGAAAGTAATAATACAAAAGAAGTATTCATAGATTTTAGGGCATTGACATCAAGTGAATTAATTGACCATATTGAAAATACTCATCATGCCTATACTAAGAAAGTACTTCCTGAATTAGGAGAGTTAACAACAAAAATAATGAGAGTTCATGGTATAAACCATAATGTACTATTCAGAGTCCATAAGCTCTTTTCAATGCTTAAAACTGAATTAGAGCAACATTTGCTTAAAGAAGAACAAATTCTTTTCCCATTAATTAAAGAATATGATAAAAATCCAAGTGTTAATCAACTTCAAAAAATTAATGAAGTAATTAATGAAATCGAAGAGGAGCATGAAGGTGCTGGAGATATTTTAAAGGAACTTAGAAAAATTACCAATGATTTCAAAGTTCCTAATGACGGTTGTAATACCTATGTTATAACTTATAAAATTATTGAAGAACTAGAGAGTGATTTATTCCAGCATATTCACCTTGAAAACAATATTTTATTTAAGAGAATGAACTTGGATATTAACAAACATCAATAAGTAACTTTCTTAAAATAAAAAAATTTACAAGCCTAAGGATAATTTATTTCCTTAGGCTTTTTACCACTTTATTCCACATTGGTTTTATATCTCTACATTTTCTCTGATTTCTTATTTATTTAAAAGAGCTTTATCCGGAGTTACAAGAATTTTCACATGTTTTTTCTTTTCAGGACCTGTCAAAGCTCCAAATCCTTCTTCAACTATATCTTCAAGTGCTATTTTCTTAGTTATATATCCTTCTGCCTTAATTCTTCCATCGCTCATTTGCGCAATTGTTGCTGGAAACTCATGTCTATAGGCTAAAGTTCCTACTATTTTCTTTTCAGAAAATACTAATACATTAGGATTAAAGTTTATTCCATCTTCCCAAATACTTGTTATTACCATAGTTCCTTCATATTTTAAACTATCTAAGCCTATATCAAAGCCTATCTTTGCTCCTGTAGTTTCAAAGGCCACATCTACACCTGTTCCACCAGTAAGTTTTTTAACCTCCATAGCTATATCAACTTCATTTGGATCAAGAACAACATCAGCTCCTGACCTCTTTGCATATTCCTGTCTTATTGATTTTCTTTGTAACACTACTACTAATTTTGCTCCTGCTGCTTTTAAGCATTCAATAGTTGCAAGGCCTATTGGACCTGAACCAAGTACAATAGCAGTATCTCCTGTTTTAAAATTAGCAATTCTAATAGAATGAAGTGCTACCGCCATTGGTTCTACTAAAGCTCCTTGTTCATAGGTCATACCCTCTGGCATTTTATGCACATATTCTTCTGGAAATACAGTATATTCTGCAAGTCCTCCACCACTACCACAAAGTCCATGAAATCCTAAGGAAGAGCACAGATTGTATTTACCTTCTCTACATGCTGGACATTCTCCACAAGCTACTATAGGTTCTACAATAACTCTATCACCTATTTCAAACTTTGTTACTCCTTCTCCTACTTCTACAACTTCCCCTGAAAATTCATGCCCTAGAACTACTGGTGCTATATTCCCACTTAAAGGATGAGGTTGTCCAACAGGTATAAAAATAGGTCCTCCTAAATATTCATGCAAATCTGAACCACATATTCCACACCATTTAACTTTAATTTTTATATTTCCTTTAGTAACCTTTGGTTCATCTACCTCTTCAACCCTAATATCTTTCTTATCATACCATAATGCTGCTTTCATAATAAAAGTACCTCCTAAAAAATATAATCTAATATATTGTTAATATTCTCACACATTTATTATGCAAGTCTTATGCCAAAATCATTGCTTAAAATACTTTTTAAAACATTATTCACCCTATTTTACCTGAAGCTATGAAAATGACTACATCGAGTCTCATTCTATATTTCTAATTAAATTTACTATAAACTTTATTTGAAAATTTAATTTATATGGTAAATGAAAAAATCTCAAAATGATACACCGCTTAGTGTCTCATCTTGAGATTTATTATATTTAATTCTCATTTTGATACATATATGATTCTAATCATTGATAATAAAAAAACAAAGTAATTTATAGATTTTTTAAGTTATATTTTTTTATCTTTCTATAAATAGTAGCTCTACTTATTCCTAGCATTTCCGCAGACTTTAATATGTTACCTCCGCAAAAGTTAATAGCTTTTATTATACTTTCTCTTTCTAAAATATCTATAGGTACTATTTCATCTACAACACTTGCTTTCTCATTATTAAAATTAGCTTCTATTATTTGTGACTTTTCCAAAGACTGTACACAGATTATATCCTTTTCACTAGAATAATAATCCCTTTCTATAGCATTTCTAAGTTCTCTTACATTTCCAGGCCAATCATGTTTTTTTAGTTCATTTATATAATCTGTTGTTATTAGTTTATATTTAGCTTTATTTTTAGAATTAAGACTATTAACAAAGTGTTTTGCTAGTGTCTCTATATCTTCCTTTCTTTCCATCAAAGGGATCGTTTTTATATTCATTACATCTAACCTGTAATACAAATCTTCTCTAAAAGTTTTTTTACTTACCTCTTCTTTTAACTCTTTATTAGTTGCTCCTATTATTCTTACATCTAATTTCTTTTCGTAATTTCCGCCTACTCTAACTATGGTATTGTTATCTAAAACTCTCAATAATTTCGATTGCATATCTAAAGTAAGTTCTCCTAACTCATCTAAGAAAATTGTTCCACCATCTGCTAATTCAAATTTCCCTGGATGTCCCTCTTTAGCAGCTCCAGTAAAAGCTCCCTTATCATAACCAAAAAATTCACTTTCCATTAGATCTCTAGGAATTGAAGCGCAGTTAACAGCTACAAAAGGTCCATTACTTCTTTCACTATAATTATGTATAGCTTGAGCTACCAGTTCTTTTCCCGTTCCGCTAGGTCCTTCTATTAATATATTGCAATCACTTCTTGAAGCCTTTTTTGCAAAATTTATCATATTTATCATTTTATCGTTACTAGTTACAATGTCTTTAAACTTATAGTTAGCCTTATATCCTACCACTTTATTTACAAACCTATGTACAGATTTACTTTCTCTAAAAGTTATAACTACTCCCATAGACCTATTATTAACATTCATAGGTACAACATTTAATATACATTTTATTCTTTTACTCTTAATATTAAAGTCACATTCTATGTTATTATAAGCTTCTTCATAATTTTCTATAATGTAATCAAAATTTAAATTACCCAGAGCTTCTTTTACATTTATTTCAAATATTTCATCTTGGTTCATATCTAAAATGTTTTCTGCCCTATGATTCACTCTCTTAATATTAAATTTTTCATCTATTACTATCATTCCCTCTACAATGGAATCAAAAGTTATATTTAATAAATTGTAGGATAATATAAGTTCTAACTGTTTCTTTATGGATTCAGCTGCTGCAATAACTATTCCCAAAGTATGCAGATGTGCATCCTTGCATATGCCAGACATATTTATACACCCTATTATTTTCCCATCACTATCATGTATAGGTGCTGATGAACACGTCCAAGAATGTTGTTGTATACCATAATGCTCAGCCCCAATAGTTTGCATTGGTTTATTTATATATAAACAAGTTCCTATAGCATTAGTTCCTACTGCTTTTTCTGACCATAAGGCTCCCTTTGTAAATCTTAAATCCCTGGCTTTTTCTAAAATATTATCATCACCGATAACATCTATTATATATCCATCTTTATCTGCAAGGAATAAAGCAAAGCCTGAACCTGATATGGTGTTATACAAATTCTCCATTATAGAATGTGCTACTGAAACTAATTCTATATTCTCTTTAACTTTAATTGCTACAGGAGCTTTATACTCCTCAACACCTCTTCCATCCATATAGTCTACATGATACTCTTTACATCTTATCCATGAATGTCTTATATCTTTTTTAACTTTTTTGTTATCTATACCGTATTTCACAAATTCATTCCATGCTTTTGTAATGAATTCCGTATAATTGTCCATTCTTACACTCCCACCCCTTAAGAAATATATACTTAAAACAACAAATTTATTATTTTACTATTTGTTTTATATCACCATGGAAAAAATATATCCCTAGAACTAAATCTAATATATAAAATAATAAGAGTTATTAATATAATCTACTTCGTACTTTTCACATAATTTTCTTAATAAGGTTTTTACCTTAATATTATTTTCGTCTGGATTTTTTAAAAGTTCATTAAACCTATTCTTTTCTTTTAATGTTGCTTTATCTTTTATATATCCATAAACATGCTCAGCTGTGTTAATGAAATTTCCTCTACTAAAAGGCTTTTCTAAACACTGATCTATATACATATACACTTCTCTCATTGGTATAGGAGAATTTACTAAGCTACTACATTTTTTATAATAAGAATAATCCTTTTCCATTAAAGAATACTTATACTTCGCCCATTGCTCTGTCCTTATTGAAATTGGTAAGTCCTCATTAAGAGTGCAAATACACTTGATTGTTGATATTTCCTTATCCTTAACTTCAAGCATGACATCTGAATTAATTTCTGAAATACTTTTCATATAATCTAAAAAATTACTAATAACAACAAACTTAGAATGAGCTCCTCCTTTTTTACTTATATCTCTATCAGAATAATGGAATTTTACTGGACCATCTTCAACCTTCCATGTATTTTTAACAGAGTATAAAATATCCTTCCACTCTAAAGAACAAGGATTGAGCTGTTGATGAAGATTATCAAACACTGCTGGTATTTTAATATCATTACAAATATTTAATACATCTTCTATGGTATAACTCTTATCATCATTCTCAATTACCAATCTTTTTTTCAAGGAGTTTGATAGTCTATTATAATTATGCTTAAATCGTTCCATAGCAGAAATTTTATCTCCATATACCCCTCCAACGTGAAGTATAATTTTGTTAGAATAGTCCACCCCTAAACTATCTAAAAATCTGCAATGATACTCTAAGTCCATAATACTTTTCTCAACTACTTCCTCATTAAGAGAATTTAGAACTGTATATTGACCAGGATGCATAGAAACCCTAATATTATTACTTTTTATAAACTCTCCACACTCTGTAAGTTCTTTATTATAGGTCTCCCACCACTTTAGGTTATTAATGGGGTGACTACCAAAGGGGATTATATCTGAACTTATCCTAAATAAATATATTTCATTTCGTACATTCCACTTTAATATATTCATTAAATCATCAATATTACTTCTAACGCACTGATTAAAAACATTATCACTAAAATTTTTTAATAAAAAGCTTCTTGAAGTTTTATACGGAATAGATGCAGGTGTACATGCATATCCAATTCTATTTTTTTCAAGCAACTTACAACACCATCCTTTTAATTAAATGAAAAGTAATAGGCTAATTGCCATTACAGCCATTCCCGCTACTAGTCCGTAGATAGATAAATGATGTTCACCATATTCTCTTGCCGATGGAAGTAATTCATCAAGAGAAATAAATATCATAATACCAGCAACTATAGCAAAAATAATTCCAAGAGTAACATTGTTAATAAATGGCATTAGTACTAAATAACCAATAATAGCACCTAGAGGCTCTGACAGTCCAGATAGAAAAGAATATAGAAAGGCTTTCTTTCTACTACCTGTAGCATAAAATACTGGAACTGACACTGCGATACCCTCAGGAATATTATGAATAGCAATAGCAATTGTTATAGGTATGGCTATTGATGGTTCTTGTAATGCAGAAATAAAAGTAGCCAATCCTTCTGGAAAGTTATGAATAGCCACTGCTAGCGCTGTAAGTAATCCCATTCTAAGCAATTTCTTATTATCTTTTGATGTATCTTTTAAATTTTCATTTTCCGCTCCCTCTAATTCTTCAATTTTATAAATATCATGAGGATTTTCACCACTTGGTATAAGTTTGTCAATAATCGCTATAATTAACATACCAAAAAAGAAAGCTCCTACTGTAACCCAAGAACCCAATTTAAATCCAAGTTCAACGGATAATAAATTCCTAGCTTCAACAAAAATTTCTATCATAGAAACATATATCATAACTCCTGCAGAAAATCCTAAACTAATTGATAAAAACTTTGTATTGGTCTTTTTAGCAAAAAACGCAAGAGCACTTCCAATTCCTGTACATAGCCCTGCAAATAACGTTAATGCAAAGGCAATAAAAACCTGTTCCATATTTTTCCCCCTAATTCCTATATTTTATTCATATACTTATTAATAACTTATACAAACTTGTGTAATCATTACAATATCAATTACTGCAACTTTTACTAATTTTAACCGTGATTAAACCTAATTATTTTCATAAGATAAATTAATCTATTTTCCTTTAATAGTATAATTATTATATCATAATCAATTTAAAAATCACTACTATGCTCTCCTATATAAAATAGCTGGATTTAAGAATAAGTTTGCTAGTATGATAATTATTCATACTAGGCAAACTTATTTATAAAATATTTAATTATCACATAAAACTATAATTTGTGATGGTGTTGTAATTGCAGGTATACTCTTGGTACTCATTCCATATACAACAACAAGATTTCTATTTTCTATATTTCCTAAAAAGCTCTGTCCATTTTCAAGTAGTATTTGTGTTCTATTACTAATATTAAGTCTAAGTGAATCATCTCTACTAACTAACCTTCTATTGAAATGAGATACCTTGACATTTTCTTTTTTTGATTTTCTAGCTATAACAATAGCTCTATACTGAGGTGGAAATATTAATGGAACAGGTGCCAATGAATCATAAAATCCAATTATATAATCGCCAGGTCTTATATTAACATGGTCTACAAAATAAGTATCTCGGCTAACTACTAAGTTAAAATCATCATCTCTTCTTCCTCTTACTGACATTATCATTGTACATGCCGATGTGTCATTTACTGATGTTTTCATCACTTCTATACTTTTAACTACTCCTTCAACACTTAAAAATTCTTTCACTATTATTCCTCCATATAATAACATACTGTGCTGTTATTATATTATGGATTGAAAAAACTTGTGTTACAAAAAAAATAAGGGCTAAATCTTATTAATTTAATAAACCTTAATTTACTTGTTTATTTTTTATAATTACTATTTCCCTAATACAAATATCTTATAGTTAAAACTACTTATTTTCTTTCTCATCTCTCAAATATTTAAATTTTTCAGGGTCCTTAAGTTCTAAGCTAGAATCTATTTGTAATTCACTACGTTTTAGTTCTAACTCTTCTTTAGTTAAAGGACCATATAGTTTCCCTGTATTAACATCTATAATCCAATAATT
>NZ_DHYX01000036.1:24199-33438 GCF_002414285.1 Clostridium sp. UBA5119
GTATAATCATTCATTCCTGGACCAAAGCATCCGCTTAAATTAAATATTAAAAGTAATAATGTACAAATAATAAAAAATTTTTTTTTCACAATACAAGCCTCCTTATATATAATTTTACACAATTGTATATATATTTACATATAAGGGGGAAATTATGAAAAAATTTAAAGTGTTTATGTCATCTATAATATTTATTACTGTTTTATTTACTAATAACGTAATAGTATTCGCAGATTCAAATAACTCTGAAGAAGAAATTTTTTTGGAGGAATTTTATAATACTACTATTGAAGATTTAGTTAATTACTTAAAAAATGAAAAAATTGTAAAAGAAAAAGAATTAAATTCTATTAAAGAAGAAGCAGTGTCATTAGGAACAATGGATAATGATGAAACTAAAGTGAAGACAAATCAAAAAGAAGAAGAAATTAGATTTATTGAAAAACAATTAACTGATTTTGAAGAAATACCTTAAGAAAAGTTTTTAAATTTCAAAAAAAATATAGCAAACTACTCAAGTTCATCATTAGACACAGAAACTCAAAACCAGAAACAAATTACAGCTAAAGGTATGATTAATCCATATGCGCAGGTACGAGCTGCTGTTTTAGCTACAATAAAAGTAGGTAAAAAGATGGGGTATGAAATGTCAGCTAGATTATTAGAACACTCATTATCAGCAACCCCAAACTCTACTTACTATATATATAATGACGATTCAATGATATCAAAATTAAAAAATAATAGTGCATACAAAGATAACCTTGGAAACTTAAGAAAAAAATATAAAAATAGTGGAAATCCTAATAATTTTTATGCTAAGTTTAAATTTGACTATTATAATAGTGGCTCTATTGATATGGCATATTCAATAGGTGGACTTAGGGATGGTAGTTCTGTTAAAGTTAACAATGGAACTGGAAAATTAACTCAAGTTGATTATTATGATTTTCCAAACATAACATTTCCTGCTTCAATGGGAGATGCATTAAATAACTTAGGTAAACTAGCTACAACTACAGGAGTTTGTAAGAATTATCATATAAGGATTTATACAACGGAATCATTTAATGGCTATATACCAAATCCTCCTAATCAAAAATCAAATGTAACTTATCAAGTATATGTAGGAGGAAAATGGCTTCCTAATGTGATAAATTTAAATGATTATGCAGGTATATTCGGTAAACCAATTCAATGTGTTTATGCAAATGGATCCAAGTCTAAAATTAGATATAGAGTCCATGTGAAAGGAGGGGCTTGGCTTCCTTGGGTAACACAAATAGAAGACTACGCAGGGGTATATGGAAAATATATTGATGGTATACAGGTAGAATCACTTGATAAAACTAGAAAGGCTAGATATAGAGTGTATGTTGGAGGAAAGTGGTTACCTTGGGTTAATGACTTGGCAGATTATGCTGGGATATATGGAAAATATATTGAAGGCATACAAATAGAATTAGTTAATAAATAAAATAATAAATAGATTTAAAAGAATTTTAGCGAGATGGTTATATTACTTTAATGTATTGAAAAGATGTTCTAAGTTAAAATTCGAAAATAAAACCTACAGAATATATGTGAAATTTCATGGATATTCTATAGGTTTTATTAAAATTTTAGGAAATAACCTTTCATTAAATAGGACAATAGTTTTTACAATTATGACAATCTTTTATGTGATTGATATTTATTCCATTCATAGAAAGAATAGGTGTTTTGCTTCTTGTAGCTGCTTTAATTCCTAGGTATATTGCATAGGCTATAGCCTTAGGGCCTACTTTATGATAAAGGTCCGTATCAACTTTACCATTACAGAAGAAACATTCAATTATAACCGCTGGCATTTTAGTGCTTGATAGCTCTGTAAACTCATTTGATGATTTTATGCCACGATTGATGAACCCTAAGGAGGCTAGTTCTTTAAGAACCTCTCTTCCTACAAGTCCACTAATTTTATTCTCATTGTTTGGATATATCCACCACTCTGACCCAATAGCCTTTTTATAACCTTTCTTTGGAGTGGAGTTGATATGTATAGAAAAATATAGCTCCACCTTCATTGAATTAGCAATATTCCAGTGTAAAGCATGTCCTTCTCCTATTCTCATCAATACACCTGAAACACAGCCTCCAGCTAAAACCATTCCAATACCAAATATAAAAGCACCAATCATTACATGAATACCTACTGAACTAACTGCTCCTGGAATCAAATTGTAATTAATACCTTTATTATGAATATATCCAGATTGAATTACAGCAAAACTACAGTACTTACAATCATAGCTAGTATCATCCCTCTTAACCCTCTTGTATTTCCACTAATAAAAGGATCTCTAAATGCTGCTGTAAAACAAAATCTCGAATATCTTAAAATAATACCAATTATAACACCTACACCTAAACATACAGCATAATTATACTTGCTTTTCCAAAGTATAGCACACATTATTAATGTAATTAAAAGCAATGCAACACCATAAGGAATCTGGGAATTTTCCTTCTTTACTTGACCTTGCCGTTGCTTAATCAATTCATCCATTTCTTTTGACAACATATTATCATCCCTTTAAATAAAATTAATATTTCGTGCCTCAAAATTATATATTATGCCCATATCATAAACCAATAATATATAATGGTCAATATTTAGATAAAAAAACAATTTGCTACCAACACTAAAATTATGGTAGCAAATCATCTTTATATTTACATGAATTTTCTTATATATAAAATGTTATTTTTCATATGATTTATTTAAAAACACTCTAAACTAATCTTCATGAAGCCAGCATCTAGACCAATGTCCTTTAAAAACCTCTTTTAGTTCTGGCAATGTATTTCTGCATTTATCACAGGCTTCATGACAACGATCTGAAAATCTACATCCCTTTGATAATTGTGATAGATGTGGAACATATCCTTCAATTGTATCTAATCTCCTTTTTTTATCATCTATTCTGGGAATACACTCCATAAGCTTTTTAGTATATGGATTTATAGGATTTTCAAATAATTCTTTATTAGATGCCATTTCCATGATTTTTCCACAATACATTACCACTACTTCATCTGCCATCTCTGCTACTACTCCTAAATCATGGGTATTTAATATTATGGACATATTGTATTCACCATTAAGTTTACGTAATAGATCTAAAATTTCTGCTTGAATTGTAACATCCAAAGCCGTTGTAGGTTCATCTGCTATTAATATTTTAGGATTACAAGCTATTGCCATGGCTATCATAAGTCTTTGTCTCATTCCCCCACTAAACTGATTAGGGAGCTGATGATATCTTTCTTCTCCATCCGTAATACCAACGGCTTTCATTAACTCTATAACAACCTTTTGAGCTTCCTTCTTACTAACTTTTTTATGAATTATGAGAGCTTCTGCAATCTGTTCTCCTACCTTATTCATAGGATTTAATGTTGTCATCGGATCCTGATATATCATAGATATTTCATTTCCCCGTATTTGTCTCATTGCCTTTTCACTCTTTTTAAGCAAATTTTCTCCTTTATAATGTATTTCTCCATGAATTATTTTTCCTGGATCATCAATTAACCCCATGATAGATAAAGCAGTCACACTTTTACCACTTCCAGACTCTCCGATAATCGCCATTGTTTTACCTTCATCTAGGGTAAAGTTTATATCATCGACTGCAGGATATTCCTTTCCATTCAAATAAAAATATGTTTTTAAATTCTTAACCTGAAGTAATGTCATCTTATCCCTCCTTAATGAAATTTTGTCTTAGGTAATATAATATCTTTTAACACATTAAAAATCAGAAAAATAAAATAGTAAAAAATCGCCAGAAATAAAATAAATGTAGTAAACGCTATTCCACCTTCATATGGTGGAATCAAATCTGTTGTATAAAAAAGTATCATATAAAATCCCATTCCTCTAAAGTAAAATAATCTTTCTACTATAATAAGACTTGAAAACATTATACCCATAACTGTTGGAAATCCAGATAACACTCCATAAATTATGCTTTTCATCATGTGGTTTTTTATAATTTGAACCCTAGAGCATCCCTTTCCCCTAGCTGCTAGTATATATGGCTTTTCAAAATTTTCTTCTATTGTAGTAGCTGTTATCCTTGCAATATACGCTGCTGGAAGTATTGATATTGATATTATAGGATAAATTGTATTCACAAATCCCTCATCCCCAAATGCTGGCAGTGGTCCTAAACCCAATAATGAAATTCCGTTATTATATAAGTATATAGCGCCCATCTGTACAAGTACTATTGTTAAAATATCAGGGATTGAAAGAGGTATTAGAGATTGCAGTAATTTTATTGTTCCACTCCTCTCCTTCTTTCTACTATCTATAATTCCTTTAGGAATTCCAATGACAACTGCTAAAAGCGTTCCAAAAAATAATATAAATAAGCTTTTAGTCGCTGTTTTACCCAATAGTTGTCCTAAAGTTTCTCCCTGAATCTTAATATTAAACTCTTCACCACTTAAAAATATTTTAAAGTTATTTTTTATGTTTTGGATAACTCCATCGATTTTCATATTAGGTGTGTTTTTCCCATTGTACGAAACTATATCAAAATCTAATGGTATTCCCGTTACAGCTATAACAAGAAATACAATTACAAGGAGTATTAATATATTCATAATAACCTTTTTAGTTACAACCTTTAATATTTCAGTTTTCATTTTTACTCCTCCCATCTTCATATAAATGGCAAGAAACTAACCTTCCATTATCAAGTTCTATAAGCTCTGGCTCAACAGTTTCACATTTAGCCACTCTTTTAGGGCATCTATTGTGAAATGCACATCCTGATGGTATATCCATTGCACTAGGTATTTCACCTTGAAGCTTTATTCTATTAATATTTCTACTAGGCTCAGGTACTGGTGAAGCTGACATTAAAGCCTCAGTATATGGGTGCTTTGGAGAATCAAAAATATCATCCACACTACCTTTCTCTACTATTTTCCCCAGATACATTACTGCTACTTTGTTGCTTACATGCCTTATTACACTTAGATCATGGGATATAAATAAATAGGATAAACCAAATTCTTCTTGAAGATCCATAATTAAATTGAGTATCTGTGATTGAACAGATACATCTAAAGCTGATACACATTCATCACACACTACAAATTTCGGTCTTGTAGCCAAAGCTTTGGCTATTGCAATTCTTTGTCTCTGCCCTCCACTAAATTCATGAGGTAATTTCTTAGCATCCTGTGCTGACAATCCTATCATTTCAAGTAATCTGCCTACTTCTTTCTTGTATTGNNTGTGTATTTGAAGTGGTTGAATCAAAATATCTTCAATAGTCATTTTATAATCTAATGCAGAATAGGGATTTTGAAAAACTATTTGTAAATTCTTTCTTAGCTTTCGGAATTCTTTGTTGCTAATGGTACTAATATCTCTTCCTTCTAAGAATATCTTTCCGTCATTTGGTTCTAAGAGTCTTAACATCAATCTCCCTATGGTTGATTTACCACTTCCTGACTCTCCAACAAGACCCAGAGTCTCCCCCTTTTCTATTTTAAAGTTAACACCATTTACTGCATGTACAACCCCTTTATTCACACCAAAAATTTTGTCTTTTATTAAAAATTGTTTAGTTAGATTTATTACTTCTATCATGGTTTTTCTCCTTTTCAAAGGTTTCTTACTAATCCATCATATAAGAATTCATTGTCATGGTATCTACTAATATTTGTCCAATACTTTCCATTCCTTTATAATTTATATTTTCTATACTATCAATACCACTATTAACTCCTTCTGTTGACGAATTCCCTATTCCAACACTTGAAAGTGCATTTAATCTCATGTTAATTAAAGCATTTGTAGTTGCATAATTTTCGTGAAATCTTTGATATCTCACATCTAGTTGTCTAAATCGTTTTTCTATCTCCAATCCCATTAGATAATTACTATTCTCCGCTATTTGAGCTGGAAAGGTTACAAGATTTAAATCTTTATCTTCTTGATATCCTGGATAGCTTATATCAAAATAATAATATCCATGTGACATTGCCATATTTACAGGCATACCTTCTATTACACTGTAATGATATGAGCCATCAACCTTTGAATATTTAAATTTGTCATACTCATTATCCCAAAATATAAACTGGATTGACTTTTTCAATGGTTCTTCTGTAAGAGATAACATTCTTGCCACCTCCAATGCTGTTGCAGTAGGAGTTGCTGTCATAGCATAGGTACTGTCAGTTCCATTTTTATAGACACCATCATAGCTTGCCCCTATAATTATTAACTCACCTGGTTCTTCATAGGTTTTGCCTTTACCCGGTAAAAATGCAGTAATATTACGTCCCTTGTAATTTGGTATCTTGGGATAATCAAAGCTTATCTCAACTTCTCTATAACCCTTTTCTAACACTTCCTTTAATTCATCAAAAGGAATAATATCTGTAGAATTAAAGAAGTAGGTATTATTGCTAGTATTGTAGCCTTCACCTAATATAAACTGTATATCATAATTAAAACTTTCTCCTAATTCATTTGTTATTTGATTTTGGGTACCAAAAGAATCAAATTCTAACCCACTATATTCCCTCTTAATAGAAAAAAACTCTGTGCCTTCAGGTATATTATTTACATTTTTAAGGTCTGCTGCAACTCCCTTGTAATGCAATTTTTCTTTTTTCTTAGTCATAAATATATTTTTACTTACAGTTGCAATTGTAAAGTCTTTATGCAGCTGGTAGGTCTTTTCTTCTCCATTGTCATCTGTAACCTTTATCCATCCTGATTCAATTACTACAGGAGCCAGAATTTCAGGAATAGTTTCTTCAGTGTTAGTTTCTGAACTTTTTGTGGTAGTTGTTAGCGGAATTTCTAAAGTATTAACTTCATAGCCATATGATTTTAAAGTGTTAATTATATATCGTCCAGCTAAATGTCCTCCTTCTGTTCCAGCTACTCTGCCTCCATATTTATCACTGGTAAGTTCTTCAACATGTAGTTTAGCTTGGTTTATGTCAAATTTATAAAGGCTTGGATGCCAAGGTATTACTATATATACAATAGTCCCTATTATAATTGAACTCTTTATAATTACAGGTTTATAGTATTTCTTAATATTCTTAAGCTGTGAGATAAATATTTTTGGTGATATTAGGTAAGAAATCTTTCTAATAGAACTAATAACTCTAGACTCCCTCTTTTGAAATTCTATTCTAAGTCCCTCTCCTGTAAGATTTATTCCAATTATTGCAACACTAAAAACCAATATAGGATAAAGAGTCATCCAATATGTTGTTTCATATTTTTTAACGTTTATTGCAATTCTTGAGAGAGTCCCTCCCCATTCAGGTTCTAAAATCATTTCATAATTTGCCCTAAAGGCTAATGCCTTAACTTGTCTTGCTACTCCAACAAAAATATAAAGAACTGCTAATTGAGCAATTAAAAACAACGCCATACCCATTTCTTTAAAAAACAAGCTTACACTAGTTGGTAATATGTGTGGTAACACATTTTGCCGTGCTATCTGTAGTTTTGTCTTCCCTATAGCTATCTCACCTTCAATAAAATCTTCTTCCATAACCATCCTAGTTGAATCTTCAATTATTCCAGCTAATTTTGCCCATCCCACAATGGTAAGCACTATTGCAAAAGCAAAAATTGACTTATCCATTTGTAAATTTCTGAAATATCCTATATTCAAAATAATAAAACTAAATAAAAGCATAGGTATTGCAGTAAAAAATGTATTAAATACTTTTATTATATTTGAAACAAACTTTACACCCATTCCTGCAGCTAATCCAAGTGGAAGGGCTAAGATCATTCTAAATATAGCTATAAGAAGTGCCAACTTTAATGTGTTTCTAGTTCCATATACAAGTCTTGAGTATACATCTCTTCCAGCATCATCTGTTCCAATAATATTATCTTTATTAGGTGGCATTGGATTGTACGCAAACTTTTCTACCAATTTACCATCCTCTTTGTATTCTACATACTTAGGTGTTTCTTCAAAAAGAGGATCCTTTGACGCGAAAAATCCTGGGTATAAAGCTACAATTGATAAAAATATTACAATTATACTTCCAAGAAGTAGTGGAAAATTTATTTTTTTCATTGTATAGTTACCCCCCCTCAAATAATATTTTACTTATAAGTATATTTTTATGATTTATGTAAATCAATAGTAATATACTTATCTATAATTTTATCTAATTGTCAAAGTTTCATCAATGAATTTCCTTTTCTATATTTCAACATTATTTGTAAACTATTAATTTTTTCAAATAAAAACCAGCAAAGATTATTTTTTTAATCTTAACTGGTTTATACATGGATTCTTGTATAACTTTTTTTAGCGTTATTGTGATATTCTAATATATAACTTCTAATTTCTAATTTCTAATGACATTCAAATTCAATATTAAAATTTATTTTTTTCTCTAGCATTTTAAAATTATTATATACACAAATATGAATAATCATAACATGCCTTGTAAACACCGTACTATTCAATTTTCAAAGATCAATTTATCTAACGTACTTCCTAAATCGTAAATCTGTATATTATCTTTTCAACTACATAAACTATTGTTGAAAGGTGGTCATTATATGAAAAAATTTACTGTTATGCTATTAATCTTGATAACTTTAATATTTGGTGCATCTGCTACAACTCCTGCATTTGCCCAAAATCTATTTAAAGAAGGCTCATATAAATTATCAGACTTCGTTCCTGCAAAAAACAATTCTTACTTCGTTCAGAATATTTCATCAAAAGGTAATTGTTACTTCGCAGTTATGGGTGAAAATGATGCCTTATTACAAGTTATATACCTAACTCCAAAATCGTCAAGATATAATCTAATTCCTCTTAAATCAGAATATAAAATTTTTATAGTTGGAGATGGCGAAATATTTATTAAAGGTGTTGAATAATATATATTTTTCTATTTAATCTTACATTAGTAATAAATAAAATATATATTATTGATATGTATTCCCCTTACAATTACTATAAAATTTTTGTTTTACATTATGTTTTGACTACATAAATTATTATTGAAAGGTGGCTATTATATGAAAAAATTTACTATCACATTAGTAATTTTGATTGCATTAATACTTAGTACTTCTATTATAGCTCTTGCATCTGACAACGCTACTTATAAAGAAGGTATTTACACATTATCTGACTTTGCTCCTACAAAAGATAATCTTTATACTATTC
>NZ_DHYX01000036.1:33483-43778 GCF_002414285.1 Clostridium sp. UBA5119
GATAATTCTTACTTAATAGTTATGGATGAAGATCTTACTTCACTGCAGTTTCTACGTTTAGAGCCTAAATCTCCAATACATGATTTAATTCCTCTTACACCTCAATACAGAATTGTTATATTTGGTGCTGGAGAAGTATCTATAAAACCAGTAAAATAAAATATACATTTACTATTTCATGTCATATGAAAATACCTACTTACAGCAGTGCTCCCATATGACCTTATTTTTGATCTTAGAATATTTTTAACTGCTCTTAAACACTTGGCTCATAGTTCATAAAAATTAACTCACCCCTAACTGGTATCTTATCACCTGTAGCTCTATTTTAGATACAAATTTTCATGTAACTAATAAAATGAAAAATGATACTATTAATATTTTAGAAAATATAATTATAAAAAAATAATTTGCCACCAATACAAAATTTTTGGTGGCAAATTGATTACAAATCATATTTCTATTCATATTAAAGTAGCTTAAACCCTTTATTTATCTCACTAGTTTAACAACCGCCTCGGTATGATGTCCTTGAGGGAACATGTCTACTGGCTGTAGCTCCACTGCTTTATAATTTAATTCTTCAAGAATCTTTAAATCCCTTGCTAATGTTGCAGGGTCACAGGATACATAAACAATCCTTTTAGGTTTTACTTTTGCTATGGCATGTAGAAGTGATTCTTCACAGCCCTTTCTTGGAGGGTCTAGCATAATTACATCTGGGTGTATTCCATCTTCAATTAGTTTTGGAATTTCTTCTTCTGATTTTCCTACTATAAATTCCACATTTTTTATATTATTAATTATTTTGTTTTCATTAGCATTTTCTATAGCTTCTGGTATTATTTCAATTCCATAGACCATTTTAGCTTTTTTAGATAAGAACAGTGATATAGTCCCTGTACCACAATATGCGTCAAATACAACCTCGTTTCCTTTAAGACTTGCATATTCTAATGCTTTTTTATATAGCATTTCTGTTTGTACAGGATTTACTTGAAAGAAAGATAATGGTGATATATTAAATCTAAATTCACCTATATAATCTGATATTGTATCTGTTCCCCATAGAGTAATAGATTTGTTACCTAAAATCACATTTGTTTTATCCTTATTTACATTTTGTATTATAGATTTAAGATTTAAGATTTCTTCTCTAAGAGATTTTATAAGTTGTTTTATATTAGGTAACTTTTCTCCATTAGTAACTATTACAACCATTACCTCCTTAGTCTGAAAACTCTCTCTAATCATTATATGTCTAACTACACCACTATGATTTTTTTCATCATAAGGAGTTACTTTATTCTCTTTCATCCATTCCTTAAGAATCTTAACAACTTTATCACCTATTTTACTTTGTATATAACAGTGATCCATATTGATTATTTCATGGGATCTTGGTGCATAAAATCCTACTACTATATTTCCATCATTATTTCCAACTGGTAACTGAACCTTATTTCTATAGTTATATGGGAAATCCATACCCATAGTATTATGTACCTTTAATCCTTCTATCTTTCCTACTCTTTCCATAACATCCTTTACTCTTTGAGTTTTAAATTTAAGTTGTTCTTCATAGGATATATGTTGAAGATTACAGCCTCCACATCTCTTATAAATTGGGCATATCGGTTCTGTCCTATATTTAGATGAGAGAATTACATCTAATAGTTTACCTATTCCATAGGTTTTACTTATTTTTATAAGCTTTATCTTTACTGTTTCACCCTTTATAGCTCCTTTAACAAACACAGTAAAGTTATTTATCTTACCTACCCCTTCTCCTTCATGTCCATATCCTTCTATCTTAATTATATAATCCTTATTCTTTGCAATTTCTATATCTGCATGATTATTGTTTAATTCTAAAATAAGATTTTCTATCTCTGCTTCTCTTTCTTCACTTTCCCTATCCTCTTTTAGAAATCTTTCTTTTTCTAATGAAGCTTTCACTCTTTCTCTCTCTTCTTTTTCAGCTTCTTCTATAACTTTAACCTTACTTATCTCTTTACGTATTTTCATAAAACCACCCTTTATTAGCTTCTAATTAATTTTAATTTTATCAGAAAACTAGTCAATTAACCATAATAAGTAGTCATAATATAAAATTAAAGTAAGGGCAACTTTAGATTATTAATAAAATTAGCTAAAGTTACCCTTACTATAGTGAATTAAATCTTAAAAGTTTCACAGTCTGTTCTATTACTACTTATTGCACCTACACCATTAATGTGTACAAAGTTTGCAACACAATCCTTATTGATATTATACCTACAGTTGATTGCATCACATACTATTCTTGGTCCTGTACCTCCAGAGAAATTATTAAAGCTTTGTTTAACTTCTCCTCCAATATTCATATTATACACATTGGAAAGAGAATTTTTTATTCCCATTTCTGTGAAGCTTCCACACTGAGTATACTCACTAGAGTGAGCATTCGCTCCTTGTACATGAATACTGTTAGCGGTGCACATTCCTGAATTATTGTGTGTACAATTAGTTGCATTACATGCTAAATTTCCACTCATTCATAGCACTCCTATTCTTAATTATTTTCTTAAGTTATTAGATAATACTATTATGTGGAAAAATATTTTTTTTATGCACGGGGTAGGCCTAAAATTATAGCTACTTCTTAATGCTAATATATCTAAATTAAATTTCTCGAAAAAATTAAAGACACCCTTAGCGGGTGTCAATAATGAATCAGTTGCCAAAAATGTTATATTTTAAGTCTTATCCATTGGATTATTAATTATACATTAAATTTCAGATAATTTCAATATTTTTTATAAATTTTACATAAATACCATAATTATCTTAATTTTTAAATAATTCCTTGGATGAAACTACTTAATATTAGCTTTTCCGCTATATACCATTCCTACTTTTGAGTCCATAGTTATAAAACATCCAGATTTTATAATTGAAGATGCATTCTGTGCGTTATATATAATAGGAATGTTTCTTGATGCACATTCTAGTAATACACTAGAACTCATCTCATCACTTTCTACTATTATTCCACCAACTTCATTAAGCACATCTGAAAAATCTCTACTTAATTTATCTACTATAATAATTTGCTTTTCATCTAGAGAATTAAAAAACTTCTTAGAATTATTTACATGCATTACTGTTCCAAATGCTGTACCAGAATTACTTCCTTTACCTTGTAAAAGTACATCTCCTATAATATGAACCTTCATCATATTTGTACTACCTATGTAGTTCATTGGTATTCCTGCAACAATTACTACAAGATCACCCTTCTCTACATAATTAGCTGCTAATGCAATTTCTGAAGTCTTATCTATTAATTCATCTGTATCCTTTAATTTTGGAGTTATTACAGGGAACACACCCCAATTTAGTGCTAAACTTCTTGCAACCCTTTCATAAGGAGTACAAGCTATTACTTCACATTCCGGTCTATATTTAGAGATTTGTCTTGCTGTTTGACCGCTTTGAGTCGCTGTAATTATTGCTGATGCATTTAACTCCATTGCTGTTGTACATGTAGCTACACTTATAGCATTAGGCACATTAGCAACATGTAACTTTCTTCTTTTCTTGAAGCTTTCCTCGTAGTTTATATATTCCTCTGCCTTCATAGCTATTTGAGACATAGTTTTTACAACTTCTACTGGATATTTACCACTAGCAGTTTCTCCACTTAGCATTATAGCATCAGTTCCATCAAAGATTGCATTAGCTACATCTGAAGCTTCTGCTCTTGTAGGTCTTGGATTTCTAATCATAGAATCTAACATTTGAGTTGCAGTAATTACAGGCTTACCAGCTTCATTACATTTTTGTATAATCATCTTCTGAACTACTGGTACCTCTTCAGTAGGAATTTCCACTCCTAAATCCCCTCTTGCTACCATAATTCCATCAGAATACCTTATAATTTCATCAATATTATCTACGCCTTCTCTATTTTCAATCTTTGAAAATACTTGAATATAATCTCCACCATTCTTATCAAGAAGATGTCTTATATCTAAAACATCAGTACCTTTTCTTATAAAAGATGCAGCTACTATATCTACTTCATTTTCTATACCAAACATTAAATCCGCAATATCTTTTTCTGTTAATGCTGGAAGATTTAATTTAACTCCTGGTACATTCATACCCTTATGATTACCTATAACTCCTGTATTTTCCACATGAGTTTTAATACTTTTTTCTTCTATATCTAATACCTTTAGTGCCACTAATCCATCGTTAATTAAAAGTACATCCCCTAACTTAACGTCTTTATAAAGATTTTTATAGGTTATGGAACATTTAGTTTCATCTCCTATAATATCCTCACCACAATGAACTATAAAAGTTGTTCCTTCTTTAAGTTCTACAGTTCCATTTTCAAAGTTTCCAGTTCTAATCTCTGGTCCCTTTGTATCAAGTAATATAGCAATATGCTTTTCTAATTCAGCTCTTGCTTCCTTAACCATATCTATTCTTCTCTTATGCTCTTCATGACTTCCATGAGAGAAATTTAATCTGGCAGCATTCATACCATTTTCAATTAACTTTTTTATAATTTCCTTTTCATCAGTAGTAGGTCCCATTGTACAAACAATTTTAGTTTTCTTCATAGTTATCCTCCTTTATATTTGATAGATTTAAATTCTTTTGCCTAGATAACTTTACCATTATATAAAATTATATTAAAATATTTGTAATTCTACAATATCTATAACCCATTAATTCGACAAATCTACACTTAATTTGTATAACTCTTCATTAAAACATGATTTTAAATCTAAAGCTTCTTTTATATCTATATCTATAATTTTATTTGCCTTTATACCAATAAGTCTTGCTGTCTTTCCTTCTAACAACACTTTTACCGCTTTACTACCCATTCTTGAAGCTAAAATTCTATCAAAAGCACTTGGACTTCCGCCTCTTTGTATATATCCAAGCACCGTTGCCCTAGTCTCTATACCCGTTATTTCCTCTATGCTTTTAGCTAATTTCTGTGCTCCACCTACACCTTCAGCTAAGATTATAATATTATGAAGCTTACCATTACGTTTTCCTTTGAAAATATTTTCACATATATCTTCAATAGTGAATTTTTTTTCTGGAACTATTACCTGTTCCGCCCCACCAGCAATACCTGAAAATAAAGCTAAATCTCCACAGTTTCTTCCCATAACTTCAATTACACTCACTCTTTCATGGGAGCTAGATGTATCTCTAATTTTATTTATGGCATCAATAGCTGTATTTAAAGCTGTATCAAAGCCAACGGTATAATCTGTATAAGGTAAATCATTATCTATAGTTCCTGGTATTCCAACTGTTGGTATACCTAAATCACTTAATTCCTTAGCTCCTCTAAAGGATCCATCTCCACCAATGACTATAATTCCATCTATTTTAAGGACTTTAATAACATTAAGTGCCTTCTGTCTCCCTTCAGGTGTTCTAAATTCTTCACTTCTAGCAGTCCTTAGGATAGTACCGCCTCTTTGAATTATATCAGAAACAGAGTGTCTATCCATCTCAAATATTTCCCCATTAATAAGCCCATTAAATCCCCTATGTACTCCAAATACCTGGACTTCATTTTCAATTCCAATCCTAACTACAGCTCTTATTGCTGCATTCATTGCTGGTGAATCTCCACCGCTAGTCAATACTGCAATTCTTTTCACTATATTACCCCCTAGCTTTATTGTGGTTATTATTTATTTAAATCTCTACTTACTTAACTTAAGTTTAATGTTTAGAGTTACTCCTTGCAACCTATTATTGGATACATTTGAGTAAATATCTATAAATTTGTTATTGTAAATGTTGTCAACTTTTAATAAAGTCTCTTATAATTTATTCTTCCCATTTTATCCTTTATAATTAATAAATTTTAATAAAATTTATATATAAAATTAAGAAGAGCTACTTCTTCAATTAAACTTATCTTTACCAACAATTCAATTTACAATCTAATATCAATAAAACTTCTTTATATCTTCATGCAAATTAAGGTTAAATATAAGTAAAATTTGAACTAACTCTTCTCATATTATCTTTTAATTATCTTTTTACTAATGGAAAAGCAATTACGTCTCTTATAGATGATGAGTTTGTTAAAAACATCATCATTCTATCTATTCCTATTCCAAGACCTCCTGCTGGTGGCATAGCTACATCTATAGCTACTGCAAACTCTTCATCCATTGGGCTAGCAGTTTCAAGTCCTGCTCTCAATTTCGCTGCTTGCTCATGAAGTAAAATTCTTTGTCTTAATGGATTATTAAGTTCTGAATATGCATTTCCAAGTTCTACTCCAAAGGCATAAGGTTCAAATCTTTCTATTAACTCTGGATTTTCTCTATGAACTTTACATAGCGGAGACGAATCTAATGGAAAATCTATTACAAAGGTTGGCTCTATTAATTTATCCTCGGAATAAGACTCAAATAATGTAAGTATTAAGACTCCTTTATTTGCTTCTTCAATATTAAATCCGTCCCTTTGCTCCTCTTCTAATAATCCTTTTTTTATAATTAGAGATACTATTTCTTCCTTAGCTAACCTTTCCACATCTATTCCTGTATCTTTAAGAACTAAATTACACATAGTTTCTCTCTTCCAAGGAGCTTTAAAGTCAATTTCAACACCGTCATATACAGCTTTAGTTGTTCCTTTAATTTTAGTNNAAATCTTCCATAATTCTCATCATATCATTATAGTCAGCATAAGCCATGTAACATTCAAACAATGTAAATTCTGGATAGTGAGTTCTATCTATTCCTTCATTTCTAAAGGAACGTCCCATGCTAAAAACTCTATCAATACCTCCAACCATCAATCTTTTTAAGTATAACTCTGGAGATACATTCATAAACACTTCACAGTCTAATGCATTTACATTAGTTATAAATGGTTTAGCTTCTCCTCCACCATATTTTGTATCTAAAATAGGTGTTTCCATTTCCATAAACCCTTTAGAATTCATAAACTCTCTTATGGCATACATAGCATTAGCTCTATTTACAAATCTATCTCTTACATCTTCATTCATTATCATATCTAAAGATCTATGTCTTTGTCTTAAATCCATATCTTGAATTCCGTGATATTTTTCTGGAAGAGGTCTTATAGATTTTGAAAGCACAGTAACATTTAGAGCTTTAATAGTTATTTCTCCCGTTTTTGTTTTAAATGTGAATCCTTCTACACCAATTATATCTCCTACATCAAGAAGTTTAATAACTCCATAGGCATCTTCACCAAGATCATTTTTACTTATATACACTTGAATATTTCCATTCTGATCCCTTAAATTTAAAAATGTTACTTTACCCATTCTTCTTAAAAGCATTATTCTTCCTGATAAAATAAATTTCTCTTCACTATCTATTTTATCAAAGTTTTTTGTTATATAGGTTGAAGTAGTGTTTGATTCAAAAGTATATGGATAAGGATTAATTCCTCTGCTTAAAAGTTCATTTAATTTTTTTATTCTCTCTACATTAAATTCATTGGCATCTTGCATTATTTCTTGTAAGTTATTTAATTCTACATAATCATTGTACATATATAATAGTACCACCTTTCAATTTTGCTTTTTAATTTCTTATAACTTTTATGAAGCTAAATAACACCTCATTGTAGTTTTTTCTAGTAGACTCAGTTACGTTACTTTCGTCCATTATTATATTTTTGCAAAATAAAAACTCTCACCTCCAAGACAATAGTCTTGGGGACGAGAGTTTGGTAAGTTCAACTTCGCGGTACCACCCCAGTTTATTAATATGTCACCATATTAACCTTTTCAAGTACGGCTTTACAATAAAATATATTAAGCTTATACCCTAGCTCTATAACGGGAGCACCCGTTACACCATCTCTCTTCCTAAAGGAAACTTCTTTCTTTTTTAAGAAGCAACCTCACTTTAAGATAAACTCTAGTGAAGTAAAAATCCTGTGTACAACTCCGAGGCTTTTTTCACCAAACTGTTTTTTGCTTTCTCTCACCATCTAAAGCTCTCTGTAAAAAAATTGAGTTTGATTACTCTTCTCTTCATAGTTTTATTGAGTATATTTTAATATACTCAATATACAATGTCAAGAATCTTAAAAAAATTTATATTATATAAAAGCACCAAGCTAATTCCTTGGTGCCTAAAATAATTTATATTATTATAATATTAGCCTTATTCTTCTAAAACTTTAACATTATCATCCCCAAAAATTTCTCTCAGTTTAGATGTAGTTTCATAATCATTATTAAGCCAACTATTTTTATTTATAAGATATTTTTTCTTCGTATTAGCAGCAAATAAGTAGGTTGGTGCTGAACCAAATTCCCCCATAAAATTGTCTCTTATAAGCTTCATTGTACTATTTAGCTTGCTATCATCTTCAACCCTTATATATATCTTATCTGTACTCACTTTAACTAATGGCGATATTTTTTCACATAATATTTTAGGTTGTTCTTCCTCTTCCAGGGCTATACGTCCTTCCACAGTGACTATTTCATCTTCCTCAACAAATTCTCTGCAAGCTGAAAATGTCTTTGGAAATATGACTAGTTCTATGGTTCCAAATAAATCCTCTAAGGTCGCAAAGGCCATGGCCTGATTATT
Organism: Clostridium sp. UBA5119; assembly: GCF_002414285.1. Lineage (NCBI taxonomy): Bacteria > Bacillati > Bacillota > Clostridia > Eubacteriales > Clostridiaceae > Clostridium > Clostridium sp. UBA5119. Next base: position 42,108 of record NZ_DHYX01000036.1, read on the forward strand.
TCTTGTAATTTTTTTAGAAATGGATGTTAAAAGTCCCCCTAAAATTACTTTTTGTTTATCCTTTACCTTTGAAACTCTCTCGCTAATAAGTACTTCTACCCCTGTACTTCCATCTTCCAAGGTATCTGCTAAAACTAAGTCTGATATCTTGTGAGTGGTTACATGTTTTAAAGTCTTCTCATAATCATCTAGTGGATGACCTGATAAATATATTCCTGTCATTTCTTTTTCCATAGCTAATAAATACTTTTTATTAAATTCCTGAATTTCTGGATAAACTATTTTAAAGGCACTATCTTCATCCTCAACTCCTTGAAATAGACTGATTTGTCCTGGGACATTTCTCTTTCTTTCATTGTTTATTCCATCTAAAATTTTCTCAAATACAGCTATTAATTTAGATCTGTATACTCCTAAACTATCAAAGGCTCCAACTTTTATAAGACTCTCTACAGCTCTCTTATTTACCGCTCCAGAATCAATCTTGTTACAAAAATCGCTAAAGCTCTTAAATTCACCTTTTTCCTTACGTCTTTCCACTATTGATTCTATAACATTTACTCCAACATTTTTTATAGCTGAAAGACCAAATCTTATAGTGTTACCTTGTACTGTAAACTTACTAAAACTTTCATTTATATCTGGTGGAAGTACTTTTATTCCTATTTCTTCAGTAAACCTAATGTAATATGCTACCTTTTCATTGTTTCCCATTATACTATTAAGCATAGCAGCTATAAATTCTGCTGGATAATAATACATTAAATATGCTGTTTGATATCCAACTACTGCATAAGCTGCAGCGTGACTCTTATTAAAAGCATAGGATGCAAAATCCATCATCTGATCAAATATCTTGTTAGCTGCTTCTTCTGTAATTCCATTTCGAATACATCCAGGTACTACAATTTTTCCTTCTTCATCTACTATTCCATGAACAAAGTTTTTTCTCTCTTCTTCCATGACCTTATGTTTCTTCTTCGACATGGCACGTCTCACAAGGTCACTTCTTCCTAGGGAATATCCTCCAANNATCTAACTATTTGCATTACTTGTTCCTGATACACCATTACCCCATATGTCACATCAAGTATTCCTTCTAATTGTGGTGTTACATATTGAACTTTGTCTGGATTTCTTTTTCCTTCAATGTATTTTGGAATTTCTGCCATTGGACCTGGTCTATAAAGACTTATTCCTGCTATAATATCTTCAAAGCAGTCTGGTTTTAGATCTCTCATGAAGGAAGTCATTCCTGCAGATTCTAGCTGGAATACGCCTACTGTCTTCCCTTCTCCAATCATCTGATAAACCTTTGAATCTCCAAAGTCTATATGATCTATATCTATTTTTACACCTTGATTTTCCCATATATTCTTAATAGCTTCATCCATTACTGTAAGGGTTCTTAATCCTAAGAAATCCATCTTTAAAAGTCCTAATTCCTCTAATGTACCCATGGTAAACTGAGTTACTATCATACCTTCATTCTTTTGTAATGGAACATATTCTACTAGAGGATGGGATGCTATAACTACTCCCGCAGCATGGGTAGAGGAGTGTCTTGGTAACCCTTCTAAATCTCTAGCTACATCTATAAGTTCGCGTACTCTCTCATCTACATCATAAAGTTCTTGTAGCTCACTATTCATCTCCAGTGATTTGTCTATA
>NZ_DHYX01000095.1:0-31724 GCF_002414285.1 Clostridium sp. UBA5119
ACATTTTTATTTTCACTTTTTTAATGTAAACTTATCCACGTGTGTTGCAAAATAACTGGAGCTCATAACCGGGATTGAACCGGTGACCTCCACCTTACCAAGGTGACGCTCTACCTACTGAGCTATATGAGCATTCAATACATAATGTATTTATTTTAAAATATTTTTGTCAGTTCCTTATTATAAATGATTTTTTTTTGTTTGTCAATACGATTTCATCTTTGTTCTAAACACTTTTCAAGTTTACGTTTTACCCTCTGAAGTGCATTATCAATAGATTTTGCTTGCCTATCTAAATCGCTGGCAATTTCTTGATAAGATTTACCATCAAGATAAGAATTCAAAACTTCCATTTCTAAGCCTGACAATACTTCTTGTATCTTACTTTCTATGTTCTCCATCTCTTCTCTATCTATTATCAATTCTTCGGGATCAGATACCCTTATACCTGATAATATATCTAATAGAGTTCTATCTGATTCTTCGTCATATATAGGCTTATTCAGTGATATATAAGTATTCAGTGGAATATGCTTTTGTCTTGTGGCAGTTTTTACAGCAGTGATTATCTGTCTTGTTATACACAATTCTGCAAAAACCTTAAAAGATGCTAACTTATCATCCTTAAAATCTCTTATAGCTTTAAATAAACCAATCATACCTTCTTGGTATATATCTTCTTTATCAGCACCAATCAAAAAATACGATTTTGCTTTAGCTTTCACAAAGTTCTGATATTTACAAAGAAGATATTCTAGGGCTCTATTGTTTCCCGTCTTAGCCAGAGCTACTATATCTTCATCTTTTTTACCCGTAAACATGGAGTTTAACTCATCATTGCCACTTGTATTTCCCAACAATATCCCCCCCAAAGCATAAATGACCCTAATTAGAATTATACATTAACAAAATTTAGATAGTCAAGATATATTATCTACTTCTCCTTATCTTTTCTAGCTTTTCTGCCACTTCTTTATCTATGGACTCCTCAAAAAGATTTCTATTATGGAAACTCTTGTTCTCACACTGCCTAGATATCTTTCTGTTTGCTTCCTCAATCCAACTGTAAAACTCTATGGACGATACTCTATTGGCACCTCTTTGAAATATTAACTGTTGCTCTAGAGAATCAGATGTTACAACATAGACCTCTGATTTTCTCCCTATATTATTTACAGTCCTCTCTATATAACTATCCGCAGTTTCATCATGCTTTGTAAAAACTATAGTCAAATTTCCTTTTCTATCCTTTTTTTCTATACTTCCCTTTACCATATGCGCATCAAATACCAGTGTTATTCTGCACCCTTTAAAAGCTGCATAGTTAAGAAGTAAGTCAATAAGCTTATTTCTTGCAGCTTCGTAACTATAGTCCTTTATAGCATTTAATTCTGGCCAGCTATTAATTACATTATACCCATCCACAAAAATTTGCTTCAACTCTATACCCCATTTACTTCTACTTCAATCTTTGTTTTAATATTTCATATGCTATCATTCCACATGCTACTGATGCATTTAATGAATTAACCTTTCCTACCATAGGTATTTTAACCAACACATCGCACTTTGATTTAGTTAGCTTTGAAATACCTTTCCCTTCACTTCCTATAACTAAAGCTATAGGTCCTTTTAAGTCCGAATCATAGCAGTATTGAGTCCCATGCATATCTGCTCCATATACCCATATACCAGATTCCTTTAGTTCATCTATAGCTACATTTATATTAGTAACTTTAGCAATTTTTATGTATTCTGTAGCCCCAGCTGAAGTTTTATAAACAGTAGGTGTAACTCCTACATTTTTTCTTTTGGGAATTATTATCCCATGTACTCCACAAACTTCTGCTATTCTTATTATAGACCCAAAATTATGAGGATCTTCAATTTCATCTAATACTAATATAAAGGGATCTTCTCCTTTTTCCTTAGCGTTATTAATTATATCTACTATACCGCAATAATTATATGGAGTTACTATTGCAATTACCCCTTGATGTGCAGCCGTTTCACTTATACCATCTAGTTTCGCTCTATCGACATATTTAACTACTACAGATTTTTCTTTAGCTAATGCTGTAATTACACTTATGGATCCTTTAGTATCTCCTTGTGCTATCATTATATATTCTATTGTTCTATCAGATTTTAGAGCTTCAATAACTGCATTTCTACCTTCAATCATATCTTCTCTTGAGGTTGTATTGAAATTTTCAACTTTTATATTGCTATGAATATTTTCATTTCTGTAGGATTGATTATTTCTTCTTTCACTATTTACATCACCTACAAATCTATTATTATCTCTTCTATTTTTCCCTATACGTTTAGGTCTAGCATTTTTACTACCTTGTCTTTTATCTTCCATCCTTATATCACTCCTATCATCTATTTCTATATCAATTTACATTTTATATAGATAAGTACTTATTTCTTATTTCTATAGCCTTACCACAAGTCATAGACCCTTCTGAACAACTTCCTTTTACACAACTAGGACCGCATCCTTCAAATAAATTTGGTGCTACTTTTTTTACTTCCTTAAGCATAGCATCTGCTAAATCCCTTATTTCCCATTGAGCTCTCATACAGCATCTATGACTAAAGAAATGCATAAGCTCTCTAGCATTCATTGTAACTACAATTTTAGTTGCACATGCATTAGGAAATATATATCTAGCATCCTCAATAGCACTTTTTTCTGCTTTGGACTTTAATGATTTCATCTCTTTTTCTGTGATTTCTTCACATTTTCTTCTTGCTTTATGTTCATTAATATATACATCTAAATTAGAAGCTTTAAGCACTTCAACTAATTTATCATAGTCCTCCTGATCTTTTTTCATCGCCTCTATAAAGATAGCCTTACACTTCTCATCTTTTGCTATAGATGGTGGAATTATATATTCAAAAGCATCTAACTTAACATATCTTTGACTTTGCTGAGAATAAGAAGCAACTCTATGTCTGACCAATTGATGTGTTAAGCTTCTGGATACGCCCTCAATACCAAACGTAAAGCTTACATGTTCAACTGGAGAGTTATGACCATAACTATTCAACATTTTTATAAATCTAATTGTAGTTTCTTCATCTAATCCTTCTGTTATTTCCTCAATTCCTACTGAACTATAACATAATTTAGCTGCTGCAGCTACTACTTTTTCTGGATTTGGAGTAAACTCCATAAGTTTAACTTTTATCATTATTATCACTCATTTCAATAATTTTATTAAGCAAATAATTTAATCTGTCATTCTTTCCTGAAATGTACAAATATCCTATTACAGCTTCAAATCCTGTTGCCCACCTATACTCACCAACATCTGCGTTCTTAGGAGCACTAGATTTAGTATTTCTTCCTCTCTTAAAAACTGACATTTCATCTTCGTCAAACATATCTAAAATTAATTTTGCATAATTACTCTGTGATTTTGCTTTGACAAAATTAACAGTTTTTAAATGCAACTGCTGTACTTTCAATGATTTATTTTCCCCTAATAAATAGGTTCTTATAAATACTTCATACACAGCATCACCTATAAATGCAAGAGTTAATGGGTTTATTAAATGTGCTTCTTTTGCACTAAATTTTTCTTTCAATAAATCAAATTCCATATTTTTCTCCTTAATGAGATAAATCCTATTACAATAATTAAACATAATAATTATATATTTTCAAGATTTTATAGTCAAATCTAACTTTTCCCTAACACAATTCTTATTGATGAATTATTAAAAAATATAGTTATTAAGAGCCCTAATTATTCACTGTCTTCATCTTTTTCTTCCATTTCTAATATACTCTGTTGAAAATTACAGTGATAGAATATACATGCTATGAGAATATTGATGAACGTCCCTTGAAGTTCGTGCTGAAATAAGGTTTTTTGCCCCTAAAAAATATAGGCGTAGCCTCACATTCTGACTCTATGTATTTAAAAAGAAACATATAATTACTAAGGTACTTAGTTGAAACACCTTTATAGGGCATCATAAAACTTTTCACTTTGCTATGAAGGTTATTAATTCTTTGGATATTATATGAACCTACTCTGCGAGAACCCGTAGGGACTGCTACATATTTTGATTTACTATAGGAAGATAGTGTTTTGTAACTAAACAGTGAATCGGTTACAAGGACACTATCTTTTTTTATTACACTTCCTAGTACTCGAATATATTCATTCCATGTATTAATCTCTTTTCTTGAATAATATATTGGAGTATTTGTAACACTAATAAAAGATTTTAAGCAAGTTTTGCATAGATATCTCTGTGTTGTTTTATTCTTACCATTTTTTATAATACGGCTGCTATCGCAGTAAGGGCAACATAACTCTTTAACCTTTTTATTCCTCAAAACATCATTCATTGTTTTGCTTATATCTAAAATTAGTTTTATTCTTTCATTTCCTTTTAATTCCCTAGCTAACGCTAACACTTCGTGATAATTTGGCGAACTCATTTTGAAACCTCCATAATTAATGTTCATATAAATTCTCCCCCAAATTTATCACTTTAATCAACTACAGAGCCTTGAGTAAACTCAACAGATAGTTGAGTTCCTCTAAAAGGACTAGTTATTGTTGTAGTTTAAGTTTCAATATACAATGAATGTATACTAATCGATTAGGTAAAAGTACAATATTTTATAATTAGTCATTAGGAGGAATAGTCATGGTAATGGAAATAGGAAAGCAAATTAAGACTTTACGAGTTCAAAAGGGAGTTACACAGGAAGAATTGGCAAATCACTTAGGAATTTCCTATCAAGCTGTATCAAAGTGGGAAAATGATATTACACTTCCTGATATCCAGTTACTTCCGATTTTAGCTGTGTATTTTGGAGTTACAATCGATGAACTTTTTGAAATATCTAATGAATCACAAATTCAACGTATTGAGAATATGTTAGAATCAGAAAGATTTATTAGTGATGAAAAATTTAAATACACTGAGGAATTTTTACACACACTTTTAAAGAATAAGGATAATAAAGGAGAACCTTATTATCTTTTAGCTGAATTATATAATCATAAAGCTAAAACAGCTATGGATATTGCTTCTGATTATGCGAAAAAAGCTCTAACTATAGATCCTGTTAATAAAGGTTATCACAATGCTCTCGTAAGAGCAGAAAATGGAGCTTTTGGAGACTTTTACTGCAATAGACATCATTCATTGATAGAATATTATAAAGGATTTATTAAAGAACATCCGGGGGAAAGAAGAGGATATGTATTTTTATTTGATCAACTTATGGATGATAGACGATTTAAGGAAGCAAGGTATATTTTAAATGAAATTGAAAGACTAGGGTCCCATGTTGAAAATTTAGCATTTGAAGGTGATATTGAATTTGCTTTAGGAAATATTGATAAAGCTATTGAATTTTGGAATAAAAATGTTGAAGAGCATTCAAATGAATGGGGATCATACTTTTTACGTGGAGAACGTTTTGTAAATATTGAAAGATATAAAGAAGCTATAGAGGATTATAAAAAGTCTATGGAGTTTCAACCAAAGCCACGTATTGTAGATCCTTTAGTTGCTATGGCTCAGGTCTATGAAATTTTATGTGAATATGATAATTCTATTGAGGCTCATAAAGAAAAAATTAGCATAATAAAAAATGAATATGGAATTTCAACTGGTGAGCTTATAGATGAGTCTACAAGGGAAATAGAACGTCTAAGGAAACTATATAATTTATAATATACGTAGAGAGCTAGGTTAAATTTAGCAATTGACCTAGCTCTCACTATAACTGTGAAAATAATTTACATTATTACTTATTTATATATAGTTATCAGTTTTATATTATATTCATTTTAAATTTTATGAATTATAATTACATGTTTTTCCTATATAAGAAATTATTTGCGTTGTTAAAGTGCTTCTTTTATAATAAAATAATATATATCTATAAAATAAAAAGAAGGTATATAAAATGTTTGACTTTAAATTTGATTGGCAAGATGATTTAAATACCAATATTGAGAGAATTGATGAACAGCATAAAGAACTTTTTAAAATTGCTCGTAAGATAGAGCAATTATTGATAACAAAATGTGCTACAGTAGATTCTAAAATTCTTCTTGATATAATATGTGAGCTTAGAGAATATATTTCTTATAGCTTTTATGAAGAAGAGAAAATAATGAAAGAAGCTAATTACTTTAATTATGAAGAACATATAAAATCTCATGAGGAGTTAAAAAAAGTCATTATGAATATTGAGCTATCAGTATTAAAGGAAAGGCCTTGTGAAGAATTAAAGAAAATCAAGGATTCTGTACAGGACTGGATTTTTCAGCACATGATGATAGAAGATAAAGCAATGGCAGAAGAAATATTAAAGAGTCCAACCTACATCTAGAATGTAAGTTGGACTCTTTAAATTTTATTTCTTTTTACCTAAAATGCGTATCAAGTATATAAATAAGTTAACGAAATCTAAATATAATTCTAAAGCGGCAATTATAGCAAACTTATTTGTGGTAGCGGCATCATAACCGTAATTTTGCTCATGTATTAATTTAACTTTTTGCATATCATAGGCTGTTAATGCACAGAAAACTGCAATACCAATATAATTAACCAACATAGATAACTGATCAGAACCTATAAAGAGATTGAATAGGCTAGTAACTAATATTCCAACAACCCCCATTATAGCAATTCTACCTACCATTGATAAGTCCTTTTTGGAGGTCATACCTATCATGCTACAACAAAAAAACATGGCAGAAGTTACTACAAAAATACTTATGATGGACTCGAGACTGTAGATAGTAAATATTGCCCCAAAAGTAAATCCGTTTACTATAGAATAGGTTATAAACATGGCAAAAGCAGCTTGAACAGAAAGTTTATTAATCTTTCTGCTAAGTAAAACTACTAAAGCTAATTCCACAACAATAATACCTATTACGAAAGCTGGGTTACTATAGATTAACAGCATCATAGAAATATTAGTGGAAATAAAATAACCTACTGTAAAGGTAATTATTAGTCCGATAGCCATATATAATAAGGTCTTATTTATAAAATTATTTTGGCTCTTACTATATGAAATTTCATTCATAATATCACTCCTTCAATAAATATAATATATGAAATATTATACAATATATTTAGGATTAATAAATAGATTATATACATTAAAAGAAAAAATTCAGGAACTATTAATATATTTTAAAGCAATTGAGGAAGTGTTGTAAGTAAAACATGAAGAAATAGAATAAATTTGGAAAGAATTTCAATGAAATGATATAATAAAAAATGCATAAAAGAAATTTTCTCTGAAAGCCCCATGGTTACAGTAAATAGTTAACTAGTTAAATATATAAATAGTTCTCTATATAACTAGTTATATATTTTTATAGAGAAATTTTATATCCAATAATATAATTTTATGGAGGATGAAATGGATAAAAAGATACTTATAGGAGAAATGGCTAAGATTCACAATATATCAACTCAGACACTAAGGTATTATGATTCTATTGGATTACTTAAGCCTAGACATAAAGATGAGGAGAATGGATATAGATATTATGATATTGAACAGTTTGCTCAGCTTGATTCTATTTTATTTTTAAAAAAGCTGGGAATGCCCCTTAAGGATATAAAAAAGTATTTTTCAAATAGAAATCTTAAAATACTAATTGATCTCCTTAATAAGAAAGAGAAGGACATAGATAAAGAAATTGAACTTTTGGAAAGATATAAAAAAAGTATCTCTAAAAAACTTGAGTTTTTGGAAGAAAGTATAGAAGAAGCTAGACTTGAAGAATGTGAAATAGTTGATTTAGAGGATAGAGATATAATATATATTTCTCTAAATGATAGAATAGATATATATAGTGTAGAATATGGAATAAAAGAATTAAGTAATAGATTGGGAGATAATCTTTGTTTATTTGATGGAAGAATAGGAGCTTTTATATCACAAGAAGATATTTTAAATAAAAGGTATACTACCTTTAGAGATATTGCTTTAATTTTTGATCATGGCATTTTTAACCATAAAAATATAAAAACTTTGCATAAAGGAAGATATGCAAGGATAATTTATAGAGGGCTCTATGATTATGCAGAAGGTTACTTTAATAAGCTCATAAATTTTATGGATATAAATGGACTAGAGAGTGTTGGAGATGGCATAGTTCTTACCATAACTGATTCTGCCTTTTCTTCAAAGGAAGAAGAGTATTTAACAGAAATACAAATTCCTTTAAAATAAATGATTGACATTATAGTTACTATAAGGTTTAGAATATTAACTTGTGAGAGATAAGAGTGCTAGATTAATTACACATTAAATAAATTATTTTAAGTAGGTGATATTATGAACTTTGTAGAGTTAACGGAAATGAGATTAAAGAAATTATTGATAAAATTTTTGTTTCCTAGCATACTAGCTATGCTAGCAACGTCAGTAAATATTCTTTGTGATACCATATTTATAAGTCAAGGAGTTGGAAAAGAGGGCCTTTCTGCTTTAGGAATAGCTATACCTATATATAATGTATATAATGCAGTATCCCTTTTAATAGGAATGGGAGGAGCTACCTTATACTCAATTAATATGGGTAAAAAGAAGAAGGAAAAAGCAAACCAAATCTTTAGCACATCCCTTTTTGTAGCAATTATAATTGGGTTAAGTATTTCTATATTTGGTTATATTTTTTCAAAAAATGTAGCTATATTATTTGGAGCTTCAGAAGAAATATTAGGACTTTCAAATGAGTATTTAAAAATAATATTATTATCAGGGATAAATTTTATATTATCAGGAGTTTTACAGGCATTTATAAGAAATGATGGTGCTCCAAAGCTTTCTATGGTTGCCGGAATTACTGGTAACATGTTTAATGTGGTTTTTGACTATATATTTATTTTTGTATTTGACATGGGTATGAGAGGCGCTGCCATAGCAACTGCTATAGCACCAATGGTAACTTTAATAATTATAGCTACTAAATTTATTAAAAAATCTGGATATCTTAGATTCAACTATAATTTGATTAGAATTCCATATATTAAAAATATATTTAAGGTAGGAATATCAAGCTCATTCATTGAGGTATCTGGAGCTATTGTTATAATTCTATTCAACTATATTTTAATAGATATGATAGGCGAGATTGGAGTAGCTGCTTATAGTATTATTAGTAATATTGCTTTAATTGGAGTTGCAATATTATCTGGAATAAGCCAAGCTATTCAGCCAATAATAAGTGTTAATTTTGGAGCTGTNNTAGAGTAATTAAAACTAGAAAAGCAGCCATATACATTGCAATTGCTTTTGGAATAGTATTTTTCTTAGTAGGAAATGTCTTTACAAAAGAAGTAATTAGCTTTTTTAATAATTCAGACATAAAGCTTATGGAAATTACAGCTAGAGGTATGAGAATATATTTTGCCGCATTTATATTTATTGGAATAAATATGGTTAATATATCATTTTTTCAAGCAATTAGTCATGCTAAGATATCAAATACTATGTCTATTATAAAGAGTTTTGCATTAGTATTAATTAATCTATGTATTCTTCCGAAAGTATTCGGTATAAATGGATTATGGTCTACCATACCAGTTGCAGAGTTTATTACTTTAATCATTGGTATATTTATAGTTAAATATAATATGAATTACTTAAAGTGTAAGGCATAAAATTAATGAATAAAGTTACAGCATATAAATTTGCTTTTATGTACATTTATATGCTGTATTTTTATATAAATATATAGATGAAGATTAAAAAATTGGAAAAACTACTTCACATGTCGTAGTAATTGTGATATAGTATAATTACTACGACAGGTAAAGTACGATAGTAATAGTAATTGAATAAAATACACTAAAGATATAGTTATATATGAAATAGGTAAGTAGTAGGTGGAGAAAGGAGGATAACATTTGATAAGCAGTGATGTTATTAGAGGATATAATGATACTATAATTCTTTTTACTCTCCTAGATAGGGAGTCCTATGGATATGAGATATCTAAAACTATAAAAAAACTATCAGAGGAAAAATATATTATAAAGGAAACAACATTATATTCTGCCTTTACAAGGCTGGAAAACAACGGTTATATAGAATCTTTTTATGGAGATGAGACCTTTGGAAAGAGAAGAACTTATTATAGAATCACACAAAAAGGACTCGATTACTATAAAGAAAAGTGTGAAGAATGGAAGGTTATTAAAGAAGTAATGAGTAAATTTATAAAGGAGATGGAGAACTATGGAGACCATTAGAAATTATTTAGAAAATATTTTTTCAAGTTTACCAAAATCAGCAGAAATTATAAAATTAAAAGATGAGTTGCTTTCTAATATGGAAGAAAAATATTGGGAACTTAAAGAAAGTGGAAAAACTGAAAATGAAGCCATTGGAATTGTAATTTCTGAGTTTGGAAACATTGATGAGTTAATAAAGGAGTTGGGAATTGAAAATAGAAAGCAATTAGATAATATTCCGACTATTACCATGGAAGAAGCAGAAAATTACATGAGGGATAAAGTTAAATATGGAAAGCTTATTGCTGTTGGTGTTATGTTATGTATATTAGCACCAGCAATACTAATGTTTACTCATAATATTATAATAGGTGGAGTATTTGGTACAGAAATTAATGTGGAAACTTTAGAAGGACTCAGTGTTATCCCATTGTTTATTCTTATAGCTATTGCTGTAGGGTTATTTATATATGCTGGTACTCAACTTGACAAGTATAAGTATTTAGAAGATGATTTCATATGTCCATTACATGTACAGCAAAGAGTAAAAATTAAAAAAGAAGAATTCTCATCCAATTTTACTAAATTAAATATAATTGGAGTTACACTTTGTGTACTGTCACCTGTTGCGTTAATTGGTATATCAGCAATTGGAGGATATGATAATGACATATTATCTAATTATGGAGCAATTATATTATTAATAATGGTAGCTATTGCAGTGTTTATATTTGTAAGAGTTGGGAATATAAATAATAGCTATAATGCACTTTTACAAATTGAAGAATATTCATCAAAATGTAAGGAAAATAATACAGTTATAGGTGATGTTGCATCAGTTGTATGGCCTATTGCCACAGCAATATTTTTGATTTGGGGGTTAGGATTTAATGGATGGCATATTTGCTGGATTATATTCCCTATTACTGGAATACTCTTTGGAGCTTTTAGTGGAGTATATGCCTTAATAAAGCGTAATAATAAAAGATAAATTAGTAAAATAGCTAGTCATGAACTTAAAGTTTGACTAGTTATTTTACTTTAAGCAAAGAACTCTGTTTATACTGGAGTTAATTCTCCAGTGGTGGAATCCATAATAAAACCATAGACGTTAATATCTTTTGGTATTAGAGGATGTTTTGTAATGATATCTACTGTTTCAGCTACTGAAGTATTAACATTATCAAATCCACTTAACCATGAATCAAAGTTAACTCCGAAGTATTTAACCAAATTTATTTGATCTTCAGTAATGTTTCTAAGTTTCATTTTTTCAATAATTTTTTTACTATTCATATGTTGTGCTCCACAGTCTGTATGACCAATTACAAAAATTTCTTCAACCCCTAAATCATATATAGCTACTAGTAAGCTACGAGCTACACTTCCAAAAGGATGAGATATTGAACCACCAGCATTTTTAATAATTTTTACATCACCATTTTTAAATCCAAGGGCAGCGGGAAGAAGTTCCGTTAGCCTAGTATCCATACATGTAACTATGGCTATTTTTTTATCTGGATATTTACTTGTAATATATCTTTCATATTCTTTATTTTCTACAAATTCTTTATTGTATTTCAAAATTTCATCTATCATATTTTCACGTCCTTAATATAAGTATTATTAAGTGTAAAAAGTAAATTTTAAATATCTTAATAATTTTATACAAATACTTAATTATCACTTAATAAATAGATTTTATTTTAAATGTAAACTAAATACAAGGAATTTCTCATTTTTTTCACAATATAAAAAATAAATTTAAAGTGAACTTGAAAATAATATAATGATTAGTTAATTATAGAAATATATAAATTATTTATAATAATTACTAGTGAATATGATATAGTGGAATAGATTAACAAGAGTATTCTTATATGATATAATATTATTCAGAGTATAATAATTATTATGATAATTTGTTAAATTAATATTTAAAGGAAATAAAGTTATATATTTGACTTTAGATGTTGGGGGAGTAGATACTATGGTAGATAAACTTTCTGTTTTATTTATGTATTGGATAATCTACAGTTTGTTAGGATGGATAGTAGAAACAATATATTGCTCTGTTCTTGATGGCTATTTTGTAGAAAGAGGTTTTTTAAATGGGCCATTGTGTCCTATATATGGTTTTGGAGCACTTTTTGTTTTATTATTGCTAAATCAATATAGTAATAATGTAGTTATAGTATTTATTTTTGGTATAATCTATACAACTATTATAGAGTATATAACTAGTTTTATTATGGAAAAATTATTTAAAATGAGATGGTGGGATTATTCTGATTATAAATTTAATATTAGAGGAAGAGTTTGTTTGAGAAACTCTTTTTTGTTTGGATTTCTATGTGTGGTACTAATTGAGATAATACATCCTTTCACAGAGAATATTATGACTAGAATTCCAATAACAATAGTCCACTTATTATCTATTTGTATTTTAATAATTATTCTAGTAGATTTATTCATATCTATAAATTCCATAATAAATCTTAATCATAAGTTAGAAGAAATTCATCATATTAAAGAAGAAATATGGAATAAATTATATGAAGAAGGTATAGTAAGAAAATTAGAAAACTTACGTATAATAACAGATAGCAAATTAAATAACCTAAAGGAATTTAAGGGAAATATAACTGAATTTAAAGAAAATATATCTATAGATAAAGTAGAAATATCCCTTCGTAAAAAGTATAAGTCTCTCTTAATGGAAACTAAGTATGTGGAGCGGAGATTAATATGTGCCTTTCCTAAATTAAAATCTCAAAGACATAATGAAGCTTTACATGAATTAAGAAAGGCTATGAAGGACATTGAAAATGAAGATTATTTGGAAAAAATATTAAAATTTATAAACAAGTTATTTAAAAGAAGTAATAATTTTTAAAATTATAAAACATTAATTTATATAAAAACAGTGTATATAGTATTAGAAGTATTGTCTTTAAATTAACTTGTAAAGGAGAATGATAATGTTTGATTCAAAGGAAAATGGAGATGGAAAAAATACTAGAATATTTATGTGGTCGAAAAATTCTACAAGAAATGATGTTATCAATATTGCTTGGCCTGTTCTGTTAGAACTTCTTATGGGTTCCCTTTTTGGAATGGTAGATATGATGATGCTTGGAAGAATGGGCGATAATTCATTGGCTGCAGCTTCTGTATCTGCTGTAGGTATGACAAATCAGCCATTATTTATAGGATTGTCTCTTGTACAAGCTTTAAATGTTGGGGGAACAGCAATAATTGCTAGATACCTTGGATCAAAAAGAACTGATAAAATAGAAAATAATTTAAAGCATGTAATATTATTGAGTTTGATAATGTTAGCTATACCTATATCAGTATTGGGAATAATTTTTACAGGACCAATTATGAAATTTATGGGGGCAGCCAATGATACATTACAAGTAGGTGGAAGTTATTTTAAAATTATTATGATTGGATTTATATTTCAATCTTTTAATATGTCAATATCTGCAGCACTTAGAGGTATTGGGGAAACCAAAACACCTATGAAGATAAATTTAAGAGCTAATTTTTTTAATGTTATTGGGAATGCAGTTCTTATATATGGTCTTTTTGGACTTCCTAAACTTGGTGTTACGGGAGCTGGAATATCTACTGCTATATCTAATGTAATAGCAAGTATATTTTTATTTAGGTATATTATAAAAGGTAAAAGTATAATTAAATTAGATATTAAAAAATCATTTAAAATTGATAAAAATGTTATTTATAATCTAGTAAAGATAGGTGTACCTGCATCTCTTGAACAGTTAGTTTTAAGAGTTGGAGTACTTATGTTTGTAAGAATAGTTGCAGGACTTGGAACTGTAGTGTATGCATCACATCAAATATCATTAAATATATTAAGTCTTTCTTTTCAACCAGGACAAGCTTTTGGAATTACAGCTTCATCCCTGGTAGGTAGAAGCATAGGAGCTAGAGAGCTTTCAAAGGCGGAGAGTTATGCCAAGGAAACCAGAAAGATTGGTTCCTTGATATCCACTTTTATGGCTATAATTTTCTTCTTTTTTGGTCCGCAGATTGTAGGTTTATATTCAAAGGATCCAAGGATTATACAAAATGCATCTATAGCTTTAAAAATAATAGCATTAGTTCAACCATTTCAATCATCACAACTAATATTAGCAGGAGCTTTAAGAGGTGCAGGGGACACCTTCTGGCCACTAGTTGCTACCTTTGTTGGAGTATTATTAATAAGAGTTGTTTTAGCTCACTTGCTTGTAAATATATTTGGGTATGGATTAGCAGGAGCATGGATGGCTGTATTCATGGATCAATTTGTAAGATGGTTTTTTGTTTACATGAGATTTAGAACAGGAAAATGGAAATATATAAAAATAAGGTAGATATACATATACACTATAAAGGTTATCTTAAATACATACTTATAAAGTCTTAGTATGGATAATATTTAATTTAATTTACTTTAGGTTTTATATGATTAGAGTATAGTGTAGTAATGAATAAATTATAAGTTAAGAGGGAAAGCATGGATGAAATAAAAAAAATATTTAATTTAAATATTGGACTAGTATTAGCTGGTGGAGGTGCAAAGGGTGCCTATGAGGCAGGTGTATTTAAGGCACTTTGGGAGTTAGACATAATAAGAAGAGTTTCAGTTGTATCAGGAACGTCAATAGGTACAATAAATGGACTTTTATTATCTATGAATGACAATAGTATAATGGACAAAAGTTGGTCAAGTCTAACTTATTCTAGATTTATTAATCATGAAAGCTTGGCAAGAGATTTAAAAATTTCTCAGTTAATAAAAAAAGCTAAGAATATAGGCAAGGAACAAAAATTTAATGAACTGCTTAGTGTAAGTGATATAGGTTTACTTTCTCAAAGTGGCATACGTAAGTTTATTGAGGAGTATGTTGATTTAAAAGTAATTAAAGACTCAAGAAAAACTCTATATGCATGTGCATATAATATAGACCTGAAAACACCTGAGTATTTTAGATTAAATGATTATGACAATGAGAAACTTATAGACATTGTACTTGCGTCCTGTGCAGTACCATTTATTTTTNNATAAATGAGTATAGATATTCAGATGGGGGTATAAATAGTCCTAAATATGATTATCAAAATGCAGATAATGTACCAATAGCTCCTCTTAAAAATCATAATTGCGATATTATCATAGTTGTACATTTATCTTATAAGCATCAATTAGATAGAACAGGATTTGAAGACTGCAATATTATTGAAATATATCCTTCTATGCATTTAGAAGCAGTAAGTGGTATAGGTACAGTTAATATAAGACAAAGTACATTAAATCAACACATTGACCTGGGATATCGAGATGGACTTTCAATTTTATCCCCTATGATAATAGACATGATGAAGGGAAAATCCCTAGGGAAGTTAATTGAAAAGCATGAGGAATATAACAAAGAATTACTAAGTAATAATCATTTCTTTTAAAAGAATGGTATCATAGATTTCCAATATATTGGAAGCTATGATACCACTTTAAAGTTATACTTTATTCCCAATAGGTAATAGCTAAGGTCAATTCTTCTCCATCTTCATTTATGATATCATGAGTACATATATATCCAGTTTGTGATTTTTCAATTTTGGTATGAACTTTTATTTTATGACCGTAATAGGTTTCTTTTTTATATACTACTGTAATCTCACGCATTTCATAATTTAAAGCAATATCTAATGGTATAGATTCAATTATCCAACTTACATATTTTACATTGTTAACATGTTGATTAGTGTCTATATCACTATATCTTATATCAAAGACCTTTTCAGTGTCCCAACTATCTAAAGGCTTCAATGAGGAATGAATAAAGCGTTTATTTTCATCCCTGGATATATTGTATGCAGCATACATATCATCGCTTACTTTTACAGGTCGTCTTTTAGTTGAATCAACTAAGAGCCATATTGACTGTCCATCCACTATTAAGTTACCTAAACTATCTTCAATATAGTTTGTTCTATATGCGTAATATTTATAGAAAGAATTTGCTCTCGTAGATACTCTTAAATTCTCATCATACAAAGGGTATCTACTTATTTTTATATTCCACTGTGTTAGTATCCAACCTTTATTATTTGCTATTAGGTATTCTACACCAACACCACGGCTATCAGATTGTACAGAACATATGTCCATAAGATAATTCATAATAGTGGAAATTAAAGCTCTTTTCTTGGCATCCACTTCATAATAGTGTACATTATAACTTTTACTAGTTATTAAACTCATGCTATTCCTCCTATGGTAATAATAAATGTTACTAAGGCATAAGAATATTTTACCACAAATTTAGAGCGAATTTTATGTTTATAATTGAACTAATTTGTAAATATTTTTTTCTTTATAAGATTATTAAACTCTACTATTAATAGAGAGATAAAATCTACTTTTGTAAATTAGCTATTGAATATAAACTATTGGTAAAATTAACTGTTTATATATTAGATTTAATAGTATAATTAGGGTATCTAATTGTAATTTAGGAAGGAATGGATATAGGCTGTGATCGATATAAAGCTTGAAACATTTATTACTGTGGCTGATACAAAGAACTTTACACGGGCTGCTAGCATATTAAATATGACTCAACCTGCAATTTCTCATCATATAAAACTTTTAGAGGAATATTACAATGTGAAGTTATTAGAGAAAAAGAATAAGAATATGGAGCTTACGGAGGCAGGAAGGATACTTTATAAGTATGCTTTAGAAATTGATAAAATAAGTAAATTGGCAAAAAACCATCTTTCAAATGAATCATCTATTATAAAGAGATATAATGTAGGTGCTACTCTTACTATAGGGGGATATGTACTTCCACCTATCATAGGAAATTATAAGGTGAGCAACAAAAACATAGATGTAATACTTCATGTAGAAAATACAGGGAATATAATCCAAAAACTCTTTAGTGGCGAGATTATATTGGGTGTTATAGAGGGCCCTTTTGATAAAAGTAAGGTGATTTATGAAAAATTTAAAGATGATGAACTAGTATTTGTTATTTCAAAAAGTCATGAAATGGCTAAGAAAAAGAAAATAACAATGGATGAAATTCTTTCAGAAAAACTTATACTAAGAGAAAAGGGATCTGGGACAAGACAGATATTTGAAGATTATATAGTGCAGCAAGGGTTTGAACCTAAGAATATTAATCCTTATATGGAAATTGGAGATATAACAGCAATTATGTCTTTAGTAGAATCTGGACTTGGAGCAACGGTGGTATCAAAGGAAGCATTAAATTCACCATTGATGTGTAAAAAATTTAAAGCATTATCAATCAAAAATATGAAAATGAAAAGAGAATTTAACTTTATATATTTAAAAAACTCAAATATGGATTTTATAAAGAACTTTATTGATTTTTGTAAAAAGCAATGTGATGAGACTGAATTAGAATAAAATATCTTCTAATTTAGTCTCTATTTTATATTTAAGTTATCCTAAGTATAAAGAATCTTTATTTTACTATAACTAATCTTAACTTCACTTTGTAAAATTGCAGAGATATAATAAATATGAAAATATTACAAGGATATTACAAGTGCAGAAAGATTAACAATTAGAATGTCAATATAATGAAATAAAGAAGGGTAGTGAAGAAAATGGCAATAATAGCATCAGCAGAAGAAAAATCAAAATTAAAGGGGCAAGGATTTCTTCCACAAAGAGATGGAATACACTTTGCATGTAGGGTAATAACTGAGGATGGATGCTTAAATTCAAAGGAAACAAGAGTCCTTTCTGAAATAGCTGAGAAATATGGAAGAGGATATATGAGTTATACTACAAGACTTACAGTAGAAATTCCATGGATAAGATTTGAAGATATTGAAAAGGTAAAAGAAGAGCTTAGTGACGCTGGACTAGAAGGTGGGGGGACGGGTCCGAGAGTTAGACCTGTAGTAGCGTGTAAAGGAACGGTATGTATATTTGGGCTTTTAGATACACAAGAATTAGCAAGGAAAATACATGAAAGATTTTATAAAGGATATTACAATGTACTTTTGCCCCATAAGTTTAAAATAGGTATAGGTGGATGTCCAAATAACTGTATAAAGCCAGACTTAAATGATTTTGGCATAATGGGTCAAAGAGTACCGGACTGTAATGAGGATTTATGTTTAGGATGTAAAAAGTGTTCAGTAGAAGAAGCTTGTAAAAAAGGAGCAGCAAAAGTTATTGATGAAAGGCTTCAAATAGATAGGGAGAAGTGTACAAACTGTGGACTTTGTATAGACAAATGTCATTTCGGTTCAATGGTATGCAAAAAAGATGGTGTAAAACTATTTATAGGTGGGAAATGGGGTAAAACTCCAAGACGTGGTGAACAATTGAAAGGGATTTATTTATATGATGAGGCTATGGATATAATAGAAAAAGCAATTTTATACTATAGAGATAACGGAAAAACTGGAGAAAGATTTGGTGATATGGTAGAGAGGATTGGATTTGAAGAAATATCTAAAGGAATATTAGGTAATGAAATTTTAAAAGAGAAAGAAGAAATATTAAAGGCAGAGGTCCACACTAAGAGAAATTATTCCTGTTAATTAAAATATAGAAATAAAAAAGTAAGCTAGGTTTAAGTTGAAATACTTGTACCTAGCTTGTTTTTTCTATTGTAGATTATTTAATAAAAATTTAAGTTTTTCTCTTAAGTCTGATACTTCATTTAAAGAAAGACCAGTACTACAGAACATTTTTTCAGGTATTTTTGAAGCTTTATCCTTCATTGAAATACCTTTATCTGTTAGTTTCACATATACATTTCTTTCATCTTGAGAAGCTCTTATTCTTTGTATTATATCCATGGATTCAAGTCTTTTTAATACAGGGGTAAGGGTTCCAGAATCCAAATAAAGTTTCTTGCCTAACTCTTTTACAGTTATATTATCTTCTTTCCAAAGGACTAAAAGGGTAATATATTGAGTGTAAGTAATTCCAAGTTCATCTAATAGTGGCTTATAGCTTTTTATTACAGCTTTTGAAGAAGCATATAAAGCAAAGCATAGTTGATTATCAATATCTAAATGTTCATAACTCATATTAGAAACCTCAGTCCTATAAAATTTTTTCTATCTCTGGAATCATATCCATAGGATCTACAGGAGATTCAAATCTATCTACTATATTTCCATCTCTATCTATTAAGAATTTAGTGAAGTTCCACTTAATACTATTGCCAATAATATACTCAGGGTATTTTTCTTTCAAGATGTTATCTAGTAGTCTTCCGCTAGGGGTATTTAAATCAAAACCCTTAAAAGGCGTAGAATTACTTAAAAATTTAAATAGGGGATGAGCTGTTTGTCCCTTAACATCTACCTTTTCAAATAATGGGAAAGTAACACCATAGTTTAACTGACAAAATGCTTTTACATCATTGCTATTACCAGGTTCTTGTTCAGCAAATTGATTACATGGGAAGCCTAAAATTTCTAGATCCATATCCTTATATTTATTATAGATATTTTCTAAATCAGAATATTGAGGTGTAAATCCACATTTACTAGCTGTATTTACAACCACTAGAACCTTACCTTTGTATTTTTCTAAAGTAGTTTCTTCTCCGTCTATAGTTTTAACTTTAAAATCATAAATATTCATATATATTTCTCCTTTCACATCGGGATATAATTCACTAAAAAATAGCCAACAATTAAATTGTAAACAATTGATATCTTTAAGTTAATACTACAGTAGAATCTTAAGTATGTCAATATGAAAATAAGATAAATTTAATAATTATTGCATAAAATTTATACTAAAAAACTATTATTATAGTAGTAATTTAAAAGAGGAATAATTATGTGTAATTTTCTAAGAAATAAAGAAGAATTGGCTATCTCCTATGCAAAAAGAGCTATAGAAGAAGTACAGCAAGGTAAAAAGGGGAGAATTAATGCTATATGGTTAGAGATATCAGGGTGTTTTGGAGAAGTAATTTCTCTGTTAAATGGAGATGAACCTGATGTTTTATATATGTTAAAGGAATTTGTTAATATGATTTTCTTTGGCAGTATAAATGGAGATGAGGGACAGGAAAGCTATGAGAGAATATTTGAAATTTTGGATACTGAATATATATTTTTAGTTTGTGGGGCAGTACCATTAAGAGATAATGGTCTATTTACTACTGTTGCTACTTATAATGGAAGAAAAATAACAGCAATGGATGCGGTAGAAACAATTGCTAAAAATGCTAAATATATTATTTCAGTAGGAACATGTGCTTGTTATGGAGGACCTACTGCAGCAAGACCTAATATATCTAATGGAGTTAGCATATCAGAGTTTTTAAAAAGAGACGACATTATTAGAATACCAGGTTGTCCTGCAAATCCTGTTTGGACTATGGGAATTTTGGGTTACATTACATCTTATGGTATGCCAGAAGTTGATAGTGATGGAAGACCTAAGGCTTATTATGGAGAGACAATTCATGACAATTGTCCAAGAAGAAGGTTTTTTGATAATGGAATATTTGCTAAGAAATTTGGAGATCCAGAATGTTTGTTTTCTATATGGTGCAGAGGTCCAATAACTCATGCATATTGTCCTGTAAGTCGATGGAATGGCACTGATAATTGGCCTATCGGGGATAATACTAATTGTATAGGCTGTGCAGGACCTAGATTTCCAGATGGAACAGAACCTTTTGTAAAATATGGAGGAGCTTAATTATGACTAAGATAGTAATTGATCCATTGACTAGGGTAAGTGGACTTTTAAATATAGAAGTGAATGTAGTTAATAATAAGATTATAGATGCAAAAAGTAGTGGAAGTCAGTTTAGAGGATTTGAGGAGATGTTTAAAGATAGATATCCCTTAGATATTATAAGACTGGCTCCAAGGGTATGTGGAATTTGTTCTACTCATCATGCGGTAGCTGCTACTTTATGTCTAGAAGATGCAATGAAAGTTACACCTGATTTTAATGGAAAAGTAGTTAGAGATATTGCTAACGGATTTGAATTTTTGCAGAATTATTTGAGGCACATATATTTTTTCGTATTTCCAGATTATGTAGATATAGTTCATATAAATCCGTTGTATAAAACGGAAAGTGCTAAAGCTGCTGATTACAGGTTATCTAGAGAGGATACAAAAAGAATAAATGAAGATTACTTAGGAGCAGTAAGGTATAGTAGAGAAGCACATAGAGCTGTAGCTGAATTAGCTGGAAAAGTTCCTCATTGTCATGGCATTTTTGTAGGTGGCACAACTACCAATATTGATATACCTCAAATAGAAAACATTAAATATAGTATAAAAGTAATAAAAAGTTTTATTGTAGATAAGCTTATACCGGATGTATATGCTATAGCAGCCACTTATGAGGATTATTTTAAAATTGGTGGTGGATATAAGAATTTTATGAGTTATGGATTATATGATAATTATTTATATCCAATTAAAATGGTATCAACTGGAGTAATGATAAATGGAATTAGAGAAGAATTTCAGTCTAGAAATATAGCAGAAGATATTTCTAAAACTTGGGTAGAATCAGATTTGCAAACTATAATACCAGGAGAAGACAATAAAATCACCTATAATCCTTATAAACCAGAAGCATATAGTTGGGTTAATGCGCCTAGATATAAGGGGAATCCTATGGAGGTTGGAGCACTAGCTAGAATGACTTTAAGTGGTGACTATAGTGGAGGAGTATCTACTATGGATAGAATAATTGCTAAATCAATAGAGGCAAAGAGACTTTGTGAAGCTATAGAGGGATTAATAGATTTATTAAAGCTAAAAAAGGCTTATCAAGAGCAGTGGGAAATACCTGAGGAATCAAGAGGCGTTGGATTAATAGAAGCAGAGAGAGGATCCCTAGGACATTGGTTGTCTATTAAAAATAAGTTAGTACATCACTATACTTTAATACCACCTTCATCTTGGAATTTATCACCTACTGACAATAGAGGAATAAAAGGGCCAGTGGAAGAAGCGTTGATAGGAACGGAAATAAAAGATATGGTCCATCCAGTAGAAATAGGACGTATAGTAAGAAGCTTTGATCCATGTTTAAACTGTGCCGCACATGTAACCAGTGATAAATATGAGCCTATCACAATAAATATACTATGATAAAGATTTTTGCCATTGGAAATATTATTTTGGGTGATGATGGTATAGGAGTAAAGGTAATGGAGTTAATAGGGGCCCAACTGGAAAGCCATAACAAAGAAGTTAAGGTATTAATAGTTGGAATTGATTATATATATTGTTTAAATGAAATTAATAAGGAAGATACTGTTATTCTGGTAGACAGTACCTACTTTGGAATTGAGCCTGGTAGAGTTTCAGTATTAAATTTAAAGGAATGTGATAAATTTATTAGCCCTTGCAGAGATATGCATAGTGAAAATCTTTTGAGGGTTTTAAGAGAGGAATATAGAGAAATTCCTGGATATTTAGTTGGTATTGAAGTAGAAAAGGTGAATTATTCCTTAGAGTTATCTAAAACTTTAATGGATAGTTTACCTAAAATTACTAAAAAAGTATTTAGGGAAATTACAAGGATAATTGGTGATATAAATGCATGAAATTTCAATAATTAGTTACGTTATAGATATGGTAGAGAAACAGTGTATTAAAAATAATATAACTAAGGTAGCAAAAGTAATTTTACAAATAGGAGAATTTTCCTGTATAGATAATTCCTCCATTGATTTTATTTTTAAAGAAATGAGCTCAGGCAGTTGTTGTGAGGGTGCAAAACTTATTATAGAAGAATTATTAAGTAAGGCATATTGTAATAATTGTCATAAGGAATTTCATTTAAAGATTACAAATAGAAAGTGTCCTATTTGTAATCAGATAAGTAATGAAATAACTTCAGGTTATGAAATTTTACTCTACAGAATAGAAGGGGAATAAAGTGATTAGAAAAGGAATTACAGTTAAAGGGACAGTTCAAGGTGTAGGATTTAGACCTTTTGTATATAGAATAGCTCTAGAAAATCAACTATCAGGTTGGGTGAATAATACAAGTAAGGGAGTGCTTATGGAAATTCAAGGAGATGAAGTAGGTATAGAGAATTTTTTAACTGACCTTAGGGAAAGGGCACCTGAGTTAAGTAGTATTGAAGAAGTAGTAGTTGAAAGTAAAAAAAGCCTAAAGGATTATAAGGAGTTTCTTATAGTAGAAAGTACCGAGGAGAAGGGGAGGACTTTAATTTCTCCAGATATAGCTACATGTAATGAGTGTGAAAAAGAGCTAAGGGATAGTAACAATCCAAGAAGATATTTATATCCTTTTATAAATTGTACAAATTGTGGTCCACGATTTTCGATAATAAAAGATACTCCCTATGATAGAACATATACTTCTATGGATAATTTTATTATGTGTGATAAATGCAAGGAAGAATATGGAAATACTAATGATAGAAGATTTCATGCAGAGCCTACCTGTTGTTCCTCTTGTGGTCCAAGAGTAATCCTCTTAGATAATAAGGGGAACCCTATAAAATCTAAGGATGAATTTGAAAGTGTGAGAAAGTATTTAATGGAAGGAAAAATAATTGGAATTAAGGGCATAGGTGGTTTTAATCTTGTTTGTGATGGAAATAATGAATTAGCTATAGAAAAACTAAGGCTTAGAAAACATAGACCAGATAAGGCATTAGCCCTTATGATGAAAGATATAAATGTAGTAGAAAAATATTGCTATGTAAATAGTGAAGAAAAAGAAATTTTAACAGGAAATAAGAAACCTATTTTACTTTTAAAGAAAAAGAACAATAAATTACCAACTAATATTTCTTTTAATAATAAAAGACTAGGAGTAGTATTGCCATATTCTCCTCTTCATTATTTAATATTTAATAACAACATAGATACTTTAGTTTTTACTAGCGGAAATTTAAGTACTATGCCAATAATACATGAGGATATAGAGGCTATAGACAACCTTATGGAAATAGTAGATTATTTTTTTATTCATAATAGAGAAATTAATATTCCCGTTGATGATTCTGTAGTTCAAGTAATTGGTGGTTATGGTAGGGTTATAAGGGCTGGTAGAGGTTATGCCCCTTACTATAATAAGTATCTATTCATAGAAAATATCCTAGCCTTAGGATCTCAATTTAAAAATTCATTTTCCCTTGGAAGTGGAGATTGCATTTTTACAAGTCCTTATATTGGAGATATGGAGGTAGAAGAGAATTATTTAAGATTTAATAAAGTATTAAAGCACATGAAGAATATTTTTAGAGTTGAACCAAGTACAATTATTCATGATATGCATCCTAATTATTGGAGTAAGAATTATTTAGATAAAAACAAGGTGAAAACTCTAGGTGTTTATCATCATCATAGTCATATAGTGAGCTGTATGGTAGAAAATAAAGAAAAGGATAAAGTTATAGGGATAGCCTTTGATGGAGTGGGATATGGAGAAGATGGAAACCTTTGGGGGGGAGAGTTTTTAATATGTGACAAAAAGAACTTTATTAGGGGAGCACACTTAAAATATATTCCTTTGCCTGGAGGGGATGGAGCAGTAAAATTTCCATGGAGAATTGGACTATCACTTTTATTTGGAGTTTTAAAGGAAGAGGAGATTGAAGAAGCTGCTTGTAAATATTTTTACGGTATGGAATCAAGGATAATTATTAATATGCTAAGAAAGAATTTTAATTGTCCACTAACTTCTAGTATGGGAAGACTATTTGATGGAATTGCCAGCCTTTTAGATTTTAATAAAGATGTGTCCTATGAAGGAGAGGCAGCTATGTATGTTGAAAGCTTAGCAGAAGGTTTTATTGATACTAATAATTACGATTATATAAAAAGGTGTGAGAATAGATATCAGTGGGGAATTAGTGATAGCCTTCCTTATATTATAAATATAAATAATATGATTAGAGACATTATAAAGGATTTAGATAATAGCATTGATAAAGGGTGTATAGCTTTAAAGTTTCATAATACTATAATAGATTTTTCAANNATTTGTATTAAGTTGAGAGAAGAATATAGCATAAATAAGGTAGCTTTAAGTGGAGGTGTATTTCAAAACTCTATTTTATTAGAAGGAATAGAAATGGCGTTGAAGGAAAGTGGATTTCAAGTTATAACCCATAGATTAATACCTTGCAATGATGGGGGATTGTCTATAGGTCAGATAGTTATTGGAAATGAGTTATGTAAGGAGAATTAATATGTGTGTAGCCATTCCAGGAAAGGTATTAGAAATATGTGAAGGTAATTCCTTAGTTGAATTTGGGAGTTTAAGAAAAAAAATTAATACTAGTCTAATAGAAAATTTAGTTGTTGGAGAATATGTTTTGGTTCATGTTGGTTGTGCCATTGAAAAAATAGAAGAAAAAGAGGCTATAGAGACTTTAATAATATTTAAGGAGTTAATGGGAGACTTTTAGAATGTTTTATAGAGATGAAGGAAATTCAAGGGAAATTAATTTGGCAATTAAACTATTAAAAAACATAAAGGAAAGGTGTAAGGAAAACATAAATATAATGGAGGTTTGTGGTACACATACACGAAGTATTTATAATTCTGGTATTGATAAGCTGTTACCACCTAATATTAGGTTGTTATCAGGACCAGGATGTCCCGTTTGTGTAACAGATGAGAGCTATATAGATCATGCCATAGAGTTAAGTGAGAAAAAAGATGTAATAATAACTACCTTTGGCGACATGATTAAAGTTCCAGGGAGTTGTAGTTCATTAAGAGAACAGATGGCTAAAGGAAGAAAGGTAGAAGTTGTATATTCCCCATTAGATGCTTTGAAGATAGCAATAAATAATAAAGATAAGATTATAGTTTTTTTAGCTATAGGCTTTGAAACTACGGCACCTATAATAGCTCTTACAATAAAAGAAGCACTAGAGAAAAATGTAAATAACTTTTTTATTTTAAATTCTCTAAAGACTATGCCTAAGGTTATGTCTACCCTAATTTTAGATGAAGAAGTTAAAATTCATGGATTTATATGTCCAGGACATGTAGCAACAATAATTGGTTGCAGACCCTTTGAGAGATTATCTGATGAGTATAAAACTCCTATGGCTATATGCGGCTTCAAGGCTATAGATATATTAGCTGGGATACTTTATATCATATATAAAAAAGAGAGAGGTAATTACGGATGTGAAAATTTATATAAAGGTTTTGTTTATCCAGAAGGAAATAGAAAAGCACAAGAGATATTAAATCAAGTTTTTAAAACCTCAACTAGTTTTTGGAGAGGTTTTGGAGAGATTGAGGGTACAGGATATAAACTAAGAGAGAAATATAGCTCCTTTGATGCTAGAATCAAATTTCCTTTAAAGAATAAAATTGTAAATAAAAATATTCAATGCATTTGTGGAGATATATTAAGGGGTATGAAAAGTCCTATGGATTGTAAAGCTTTTGGAAAAATTTGTACACCGAGGACTCCAATTGGTCCATGCATGGTATCAAAAGAAGGAAGTTGTGGCATTGTATACAATACAAAAGAATTTTAGATTATAAGTTTAATATAGAATATGGTAAAAGTTTAATTTAAATTATATTGAAATTTTATGCTAGGAGGAACTATGGAAGTTATAACATTAGCCCATGGGAGTGGAGGAGAAGAAACATATAAATTAATTAACGAGGTATTTTTAAGGTATTTTAATAATAATATATTAATGGAACAAGGGGATTCAGCTATATTAGATATGATTAATGGAAAAATAGCGGTAACTACAGATAGTTTTGTGGTAGATCCTGTATTTTTTAGGGGGGGAGATATAGGAAAATTGAGTATTTGTGGTACTGTAAATGATATGTGCGTAAGTGGTGCAACTCCCCTATATATATCTGCTGGTTTTATTCTTGAAGAAGGGTTAGAAATTAAAGATTTAGAGAAAATAGTAAAATCTATGGCAGATACTGCTAATAAAGTAGGAGTTAAAATAGTAACAGGAGATACTAAGGTCGTACAAAGTGGAAAAGGCCATAGAATTTATATTAATACAACAGGAATAGGATATATAGAAAAAAATAATTATCAGTTAAACATAAAAGATATTAGAGCAGGAGATGCAATAATTATAAGCGGTACTATTGGAGATCATGGAGTATCTATTATAAATGAAAGAGAAAATTTAGATATAGAATCAGGTATAAAAAGCGATTGTGCTGCCCTTAATGAACTAACAAAAGCTATAATGGATTCTAGCAATGAAGTTAGAATAATGCGAGATCCAACTAGAGGTGGGTTAGCTAACACCTTAAAGGAATTGGTGAACACCAGTGGAAAGTCTATGGAAATATGGCAAAAGGATATACCTATAAAAGATGAAGTAAGAAGTTTTTGTGATCTTTTAGGATTTGACCCTCTTTATATGGCTAATGAAGGAAAGCTGATTTGTATAGTAAGTAATAAGGATGCTCATAAGGTTTTAAATGCAATTAAGTCAAATCCATTAGGAGAAGAAGCTGCTATTATTGGTCATGTGTTAGAGGATGGCAAAAGTAAATTATATTTAAAAACTTATATTGAAGGTATCAGGGTATTGGGACTGCTACAAGGAGAATTAATACCAAGAATATGTTGATTAATTTAAGAAGTGAGAGAAATTTTGCTTCTTTTTTATTATTTTAAATACCTATTTTCAATAAATATATAATTAAATTATTTATAAAGAAATATAAGATATACTCGAGTATATAATAGTAAGTTTTATAATATATTTTGTAATTAAATTTAAAGAAAGGTTTAAAGAAATATTTTTATAGATTAAATATTATAGATTTTTAAGTAATTTAATCATTATTAATAATAAGTATATAAATTACAAAAATATATAAATTAAAAAAATTATACACTCAGGAGGAAAAAATATGAAACATAAGAAATTTAAAAAGCTTAAGAAATTTAAATTACAGAGCATTAGAGTCAAACTTATAGTTATACTTTTACTAATTTGTTTAGTACCAGTTGCGGGAATGGGAATAACTATATATTCGCAATCAAAATCAATTTTAAGAGATAAGCTTGAAACTACAAGCAGACACNNACAATTTTAGAGGTAGATAGGGGAATAGATAATTATTTTATTGGAATGTCTAAATCTGTAGAGCTACTGTCTAATAATATAAATGTTACAGAATCAGATGATAAAGAAGACTATTTTAACTTTGCTAAATTGTTAATATCAGATGTAAAAAAGGCAGATGAAGATATTTTAACTGCTTTTATAGGAACGGAAAAGGGAAAGTTTCATATTTATCCAGAAGCAAACACTGATGCTAATTATGACTATAAATCTAGACCATGGTATAAGCTAGCTATGGAAAATAAAGGTGAAACAGTGATAACTCCGCCATATAAAAGTGCAACCACTGGTGAGAATGTAGTAACTGTAGCTAAAACTATAGAAAAAAATAATAATGTAGTTGGGGTTGTAGGAGTTAATGTAAGTTTAAAAAACCTTTCTGATGGATTATCTGAGATTAAGGTAGGAAATGAAGGGTACATGTATGTATCTGATGCAAGTGGTAATTTAGTAGCACATCCAAATAAAGAAATTATAGGTACTGATGAAGCTGCTAAGCTTTCTGTTTGGAGCGACATAAGCTCAAATAAAGAAGGATTTACTGAGTATGATTTTAATGGGGAAAAGAAATTTGCTGTTTATACTACAAGTCAACTAACAGGATGGAAAATAGTAGCATCTTTGGATGATAAAGAACTTTTAAATGATACACAAAATATTCTAAATATAATTATACTAACCTTAGGAGTAATAGCTATAATAGCTATAGCAGTATCTTTAATATTTAGTAATTCTATTTCAAAGAATATTAATAGATTATTGACGGCTTTTAATAAAGTTAAAGATGGAGATTTAAGGGTTAATGTTAATATAAAATCAAGAGATGAATTTAAAGACTTAGGTGAAAATTTCAATGTAATGATAGAAAACATATCATCTTTAATTAAAAGCGTTAACAAGTCTTCTAATATAGTTTTAGACACTTCATCAAATTTATCTGCTATAGCAGAGGAAACTAGTGCTTCTATCAGTGAAGTAGCAAGAGCTATAGAAGATGTGTCTGGTGGAGCAGTTGAACAAGCTAATAGTGCTCAAGATGGAGCCACAGCTATGATTGAATTATCAGAGAACTTGAAATTATTAAATGAAGCTACAGAAGCCATAGGTGCGGTATATGAAAATGCTAATCACCTAAGCAACAGAGGGTTGACCATGGTAGATACATTGATAGAAAAGTCTAATGATACAAGGATTTCCACGAATAAGGTTTCAGAGTTAGTTATAGATATGGATGAAAGTACAGGAAAAATAAATTCCGTATCAGATACTATTTCTCAGATTACAGAACAAACTAACTTGCTTTCTCTTAATGCATCTATTGAAGCAGCTAGAGCTGGCGAAGCTGGTCGAGGATTTGCAGTAGTAGCAGAAGAGATTAGAAAGCTAGCAGAGCAATCAAAAGATTCCACCATGGAAATTAAGAAGATAGTAGATGATATAAAAACTAAAACTAACATTGCTGTTGTGGCTATTAGGGATACTGAAAAAATTGTAGGAGAACAAGATGGTGTAGTAGACGAAGCAAAGGCTGTATTTAACGATATAATGGCAGGAGTGCAAGATTTAATAAGTAAAGTTACTGAAATTAGTGAATATATAGTAGTTATTAATAAAAAGAAGGATAATGTAGTAACTCAGATAGAAAATATATCATCTATATCACAAGAGACTGCGGCGTCTTCAGAAGAGGTTACTGCTTCAACAGAAGAGGTAACAGGAATTTCAGAGGAACTTACGGGTCATGCTAATGAGTTACAACACATGTCTGAAAAACTAAAAGAAATAATAAATACTTTCAAATTTGAATAAAGATTAAAAGAGAAGGAATATGGAATAATCTATATTCCTTCTCTTTTTATACAAAAGTTATTTAATAAAAGAATAATTTTTTTCGATAATATGTAATAGAAATTTAGTGTTATATAAATGCATAATTAAATTTAAGCCATCTAGGTCAATATCAAATAAAATATTTTAATTTGTTTATACTATATGTTAGAACTCAAAATATATTTAGTTTGGTGCAATATTGTGTATGTTAAAAGGAGAGATATTTATGGATATAAGAGAAATTCCAAAAAGCCAGTTACTTAAAAATGTTTCAATAGATCAAATTAATAAATGTTCAAAAGAAGCTATGATATTAAGTAATACTCAAGTTAGAGTAAGACAACAGGATAATGAGTATTTTGTCATAGAAGGTCTTGAAAAAATATTAAGCACTGATAAAAATGAAGATGGTGATGACTTAATAAAATGTTACATAGTATAATTTTAGAGTGATATTTAATAAATTATTTAAGATATATCATAAACTTTATAAAAAATATTTAAATTAAAAACTCCATTAAAAATACATAAGTTACTGGTATAATCTAATAAATAATTATTATGGAGGGATAGTATGTTTACTAGAATAAAAAAATCACTTAATAGCTTTTTAGATAAGATTGCAAAACAAAATGAGGAACTATATGGGAAAAGAAAAATGGATTGCTGTAATTTAAATAATCAAAATCAGAAGAAGTCTATAAGAAATAAGTAATAGATAAATGTTTTATATAATATATTTATAGTATATATATTGAAATTATAGATAAGGTTTCATATATAATAAAATATAATAATTATATTTTAAATTATTATTGACAAATTCAACAACTCCTAATAAAATTTACTCAGTGAATTTCATCTAAAGGAAAGGTGTATATAAAAGAATGGAGAATAAAATCAAATTATATGGCTTTAATAATCTTACTAAGACACTAAGTTTTAACATCTATGACATTTGTTATGCAAAGGGTGAAAGAGAGCAAAAAGAGTATGTAGATTATATAGATGAGCAATACAATTCAGAAAGATTAACTAAAATATTATGCGATGTTACTGATATTATTGGTGCTCATGTGTTAAACATATCCAAGCAGGACTATGATCCTCAAGGTGCAAGTGTAACCATATTAATTTCTGAGGAACCTTTAGGAGATGGGGTAATAGATGAATCATGTAATAGTGGTAAATACATTTTAAAAACTAAGGAGACTGTTGTTGCACATTTGGATAAGAGTCATGTAACGGTACATACTTATCCTGAATATCATCCAGATAATTCTATAGCAACCTTTCGTGTAGATATAGACGTATCTACTTGTGGACAAATTTCTCCGCTAAATGCATTAGATTATCTAATTAGCAGTTTTGACTCTGATATAATTACCATTGATTACCGTGTTCGAGGATTCACTCGTGACATTAATGGTAAAAAGTGTTTTATAGATACACCAATTAAATCAATTCAAGATTATATTGATGATAAGACTTTGCAAAAGTATGAT
>NZ_DHYX01000095.1:31741-38743 GCF_002414285.1 Clostridium sp. UBA5119
AAATATTTTTCACACTAAAATGCTTATAAAGGAAATTGATTTACAAAACTACCTATTTAAAAAAGATACTCATGAATTTTTACCAAGAGAAAGACTTAATATAAGTAATGCACTTAGAAAAGAAATGATAGAAATATTTAGTGGTAAGAATGTTTATAATGAATAATATTATATTAACTAGGAGGATGAAAAATGGAGTTATGGTATACTGAGAATCACTCAGAGACTGTTAGGTTTTCAATAAAGGTTGACAAGCAAATATATGCTGGGAAAAGTGATTTTCAAAGAATAGACGTATTTGAGACAAAGGAATTCGGAAGATTTTTCACTTTAGATGGAATAGTTATGATAACAGAAAAGGATGAATTTATTTATCATGATATGATAGTTCATGTTCCTATGGCTACAAATCCTAAGATTGAAAAAGTTTTAGTTATAGGAGCTGGAGATGGTGGAACAATCAGAGAGCTAACTAGATACAATACAATAAAAGAAATAGATATGGTAGAAATCGATAAAAAAGTAGTTGATGTATGTTTAGAGTATTTTCCTATAACGTCAAGTAAACTAAAGGATGAAAGAGTAAACTTATACTTTGAAGATGGTATTAAATTTGTAAAAAATAAGAAAAATTACTATGATTTAATAATAGTAGATTCTACGGATCCAATAGGACCTGGAGAGGGCTTATTTACAAAAGAATTCTATAGAGATTGTTACGACGCATTAAATGGAGAAGGAATTTTAGTTAATCAACATGAAAGCCCTTATTATGAAATGTATGCTAGTTCTATGAAGAGAGCTCATAAGCGTATAAAAGAATCTTTTCCAATAGGTAAAGTATATCAAGTTCATATTCCAACTTACTCATCAGGACATTGGTTATTTGGATTCGCATCTAAAAAGTATGATCCAGTAAAAGATTTAAATGCTGAGGCATGGAACTCTTTAGGGTTAAAGACTAAATATTATAATACAGATTTACATTTAGGATCTTTTGCTCTACCTAACTATGTTTTAGAGATGCTAGATCATGATTGTGATGAAGAATAATATTCAATCTACATAATAAAGGAAATTGAAGATATATTTTTCTATATAGATAAAATTATAAAATATTAATAAAAAACCTTTGACATATTAAAATTAATTTAACATGTTTTAAAGGTTTTTTATTTTTAAACATTTTGAATATATGGTAAAATGTATATTAAGTTTAGGAGGAATTAATATGAAGTGTAAAATATGTGGAATGAATATTAATGAGAAGAATTATGATTTTAATTCATTTGCTTTNNTTCTATAAGTAACATAGTATACTGTCCGTTCTGTGGAGTAAGCAGTATTTATTTAAGTGGTGATGATGAAGTTATTGAAGTAGATAGTAAGAAGCTAGATATAAACACATTAAGAATTTTAGACCATGCCGTTAAGCTTGAAATATTTAATGGAGAGTTTTATAAAGAAGCAGCTAAAAAAGCAAAGAGTGAAGAAATTTCTAAGGCTTTTCAGGCTTTATCGAAAATAGAAATTTTTCATTCAAAGGTTCATATGGGATTAGGAGGTTTTACTAAAACACCTGCTTTGACTAAAATAAACTATGACAAGTATGATAGTGACGAAGCACTTTTGAAATTGGCAAAGGAAAGAGAAGAGCATGCTGTTTACTATTATGAAAGATATAAGAATGAAGTATGTGATGAAAATGTAAAAAGAGTATTCGAAGCTTTAATTGAAGTGGAAAAGGAACATATAGAGCTTACCTATGAGTATAATTTAATATAAATAAGCTTTATATAGCTTAAACACAAGAAAATTAGTTACTATATGAACAAATTGAGAAATCTATTCATATACATTAGGCTTAAAAAATGTTAAAATAGTATTTTAGGCGAATATAGTATGGAAAAAATGAATTAAAAAGGAGGAGAATATATGAAAGATTATGTTATTATTACAGATTCAACGGTAGATTTACCTCTTGATATTATAGAGAAAATAAATATAGGCATTATACCTATCGCCTTTGATATGGAAAATAAAACTTATACACACTATCCTGATGAGAGAGAAATGACAAGCCATGAGTTTTATGAGAGACTAAAAAATGGTGATACTTCTGTTACAACACAGATAAATTATTTTACTTATAGAGAGTGCTTTGAAAAGCTGCTGAAGGAAGGAAAGGATATTTTATATATAGCATTTTCTTCAGGACTTAGTGGAACATATAATAACTCTCAATTAGTGATACAAGATCTTAAAGAGGAATACCCTGAAAGAAAAATTATATCAGTTGACTCTCTTTCAGCTTCAGTTGGGGAAGGGCTTCTAGTATATAATGCTGCAATGAAAAAAGAAGAAGGCTTAGCCATTGAGGAATTGGTGAAGTGGATAGAAGAACATAGAAATAATACTTGTCACTGGTTTACAGTTGAAGATTTACATCACTTAAAACGAGGTGGAAGGATTTCTTCAGTGGAAGCAATTATTGGGACAACCTTAAAGATAAAGCCTGTATTGAGTGTTGACTATGAGGGAAAGCTAGTGAATGTGTCTAAAGTAAGAGGGGAAAAAAAATCCTTGGAGAAATTACTAGATAAGATGCTAGAAGATGGTATAAACCTGGAGGAACAAACTATTATCATAGGTCATGCAGATAGCTTAGAAAGAGCAGAATATCTTGCTAATACTATTAGAGAAAAGGAACTTGTAAAAGATATTATTATTAGTACTATAGGTCCTATAATTGGAACTCACACTGGACAAGGAATGATAGGACTAACATTTATGGGAAACAAAAACTTGAAATAAGAACTTATTAAAAATTATTATGGAATATTTATTTATAATATAACAAAAGAAGCCTAGGTTAGTAGTAATTTAACCTAGGCTTCTTTTATATATCTAGATATTCTGCGTGTTCTTTTAAATTTATTCCCCTTGAGCTGGATCTAATGCTACTCTCAAGATGTCACCAAGAACATTAAAGCTTAATACAATTAATAGTATCATAAGACCTGGAAAAATTGCTAAGTAAGTCCTATCACCAATCCTAGATTGAGCAGTTTGAAGCATGCTTCCAAGAGAAGCCATTGGTTGTTGTACTCCTAGACCTAAAAAACTTAAAGAAGATTCCATAAGTATAGCATCAGCTATATTTATGCTAGCTGCAACAATTACTGTAGAAATAGCATTAGGTATTATATGTGTTTTTACTATTTTTATATTATTGCTACCTAACGCTTTAGAACATAGAATATAATCCCTTTCTTTTATAGATAATGTTTCTGAGCGGACTATTCTAGCGATACTCATCCATCCAAATATACCTATAATGATTATTATATTGGCTATACTTGGTCTTAAATAGGAATTTACTATTAGTAGTAAAAAGAATAGAGGTATACTCATTAACATGTCTATTATTCTCATTATGATAGCATCAACTTTGCCTCCTAATAGTCCGCTTATAGCACCAACTAGGGTGCCGATGAATATAGATACCATCATGGAGAGTACACCTACTATTAATGAGATTCGTGCACCATATAAAGCTCTAGTAAAATAATCTCTTCCGAGTTCATCTGTTCCAAATATATTTTTAAAATTTGGAGAAATGAATTGATTGGTCATATCAATAGT
Organism: Clostridium sp. UBA5119; assembly: GCF_002414285.1. NCBI lineage: Bacteria > Bacillati > Bacillota > Clostridia > Eubacteriales > Clostridiaceae > Clostridium > Clostridium sp. UBA5119. Next base: position 35,387 of record NZ_DHYX01000095.1, read on the forward strand.
ATCGGGATTATAAGGAGTTAAAAATGCAAAAATCGATAAAATAATTATTAAAATTAAGCATACTAAAGCAAATATTCCTAATTTATTTTTTTTAAGCTCTCTTATAAAGTTTTCTTTAAATCTAACACTAAACATTTTTATCCCCCCTACGTATTCTAGGATCTACTAGTACATAACTAATATCAGCAAGTAGATTTCCTATAACAACCATTATTGAGGTAACTAAAGTCATAGCCATTATAACTGGATAATCTAAGGCTCTTATTGAGTTAATGCCAAGTCTTCCCATACCAGGCCATCCAAAGATAGTTTCAGTTATAAATGCACCAGAAACTAAAGATGGTAAGCTCATTCCAAGAATTGTTATCATTGGGAGAAGAGCATTTTTCATAATATGTTTAAATAGAATTCTATTCTTACTTGCACCTTTGGAAATTGCGGTAACAATATAATCTTGCTTTAGTTCTGTTATAGTACAAGAACGTACATATCTTGTAAGAACAGCTATATTAGAAAAACTGAGTACTATAGTAGGTAATATACCATGTTTTATAACATCTAATGTTGAAGTTACACCTATAGTTCTCATACCAACACTAGGAAGCCACTTTAATTTTAAAGAAAATATTGAAAGCAATATCATTGCAAACCAAAAGCTAGGTATAGAGATTGCAATATAGTTTATTATATTTGTAAATCTGTCTAAGAATTTATTTCTATGCATACCCGTATATAATCCTAGGGGAATTGATATTAAAATAGCTAGAAGTAGAGAAGAACCCATAAGTCCAAGGGTAGCAAAAAATCTTGAAGAAATTTCACTAGCTACAGCTTGTCTAGAAACCAAGGAGTAACCCAAATCACCACTTAATACATTTTTTAGCCATAAGAAATATCTAGTTAGCATAGGTTTATCCAGTCCAAGACTTACTCTTATTAAATCTGCTTGCTCTTTTGACATTTTAGGGGTTATATATCCTTGAGCTGGATCTCCTGGAGCAAGATTCATAAGTAAAAAAGATACAAAGGATATAAATAAAAGCATAGGAATAGCTTGTAAAATTCTCTTTGTAATTTTATTTTTCATAATACTATCCTTTCTATGTAAAAAACTTACGTAAAAATGGCTCAAGTACCTGGAAAGGGTAAATGAGCCATAGAAATATATTTTTATGGTTGAATCATATATATTTTTGATAAATCTTCAAACATATATATAGGTACTAATTTGGCATCTTCAATCCCACCAAATTTAGCATCAACTCCGATTAATGACTTTGAATAATATAATGGGTATACTACAGCATCATCAGCTATGGTCTTTTGAATTTTTTCATATAATTCTTTTCTCTTTGCATCATCTGATTGAGAAGCTCCATCCTTCCACAACTTGTCTAGTTCTTTGTTGTTATAACATTGAGCATTAAAGCTACCACTAGACATATAAGCACTAGAATATCCATCTGGATCATTTCCCATTACATATCCATTTATAAGTATATCGTAATCTCTTTCTTGTTCTCCAAGAATTTTTGAGAAGTATACATTGTCATCTATTTGTTGAGCATCTACTTCTATGCCGATAGCAGAAAGTTGTTGTTTAACAACCATAGCAATTTTGCTATCTTTTGGAGTATATTGAAAATTCAATTTTATATTACCTACCCCAGACTTTTCCATAAGCTCTTTGGCTTTTTCTAAATTTTGATCATATTTTTCTACATCATCAATATAGAATTTTGTGTTTGGAGTTAAAATAGAGTAAGCTTTTTCAGTGTTTTCTAAATTAGTATAGGATGTTTTTAAAATCTCTTCTTTATTTAGGGCATAGGATATAGCTTGTCTAACTTCTTTTTTACTTAAGTTTTCATTTTTTTCATTAAGTATAATATAATTCAGCATTCCTTCATCAAAAGAATGAGTTTTAAACCTATCATCTGATGAGAAAGTTTCAAACTTGTCTTCAGCTAAATATGCTGCAGAAACCTCTCCATTTTCAAAAGCAATTTTTGAAGTATTATCATCTGGAATTATTCTATAAACCACACTATCTAAATGAGGTTTTCCTAAATAATAATCATCAAATCTTTCTAGGGTTACCATCTCACCCTTTTTCCATTCTTTAAATTTAAAAGGACCAGAACCTNNCTGCTAAATTGCTTTCACCTTCAAATATATGTTTTGGAATTATTTTAAAATCTCCAATTGATATATAGAATGGTGCAAAGGTATTTGGAAGTTTAAATTCAACAGTTAAGTCATCAATTTTATTAGCTTGGACTTCTTTTTTATCAATAACAAAAGTTTGTCTAGCATCAATTCCCTGACTTTCATCTTTAGCTACATTCACACTATAAACAACATCATCCGCTGTTATTTTTGTACCATCATGCCATGTTAAATTATCTTTTAATTTTAATGTATATGTAAGTTTATCTTCAGAAGCTTCCATACTTTCTGCTAAGTAATATCTTACTTCATCTTTATCAACTACATATAGTGGATCAAATAAAGCATTGTTTATTGTATAAGTAACTCTGTTTTGTTGAAAAAAAGGATTTAGGCAACTTGGATCAGTTCTAGCTGAAAATATCATTGTTCCTCCATCCTTTATTTGTTGTTGAGCAGTTTCATTTGTTTTGGACTCAGTATTAGTAGAACTATTTTTTGAACTGCATCCAATTAAGGACAAGGATAGTATTAAAGATAGTCCAATACTGAGAAATCTAGTCTTTTTCATTGTAATCCCCCTTATATACTGTAAAATCAATTCATGTTTATGAATGAATTTTGTGATAGTTATAGTTACGTGAAAATACGCAACAATTCCTTATATAGGATAACATAATAAATATTAGGATATAACTCCTATTATAAATTAAAATAAATAAAATCAGTCTATTAGAAAACGTTATAACTACAAAAATCAACAATTTATTACATAATAAATTAAAAGTTTTGTTATTAGTAACTAGTGGAAATAAGCCATATAATAATTTCTGGAATTCTTGACATTTCATATTAGTGAATTATTTTATAAAATGGTTTGTTAAGTATAAATATATTAAAAACAGGAAAATATATTATTAAATTCTATGAAGTAAGGAATATTAAAATTAGGAGGAAGATATGATGAATAATTATGAATTACCAGAAGACAATTTAGGAGAAGAATATAATTTTGAAAATGAAATTAGTTATTATGATGAAGGATATGAAGAATGTACACGATGTGGTAATAGGGATTGTTTAGACAATAAAAGATTATGTAGTTACTGTAGTGAAACTTGGGAATAAAATTAAATGTTTTAATGATATAAAGAGAGTTATTTGCTTCAGGAGAGTTTTTCTACCCCT
>NZ_DHYX01000095.1:38796-69155 GCF_002414285.1 Clostridium sp. UBA5119
AAAAGATGGGAGTATTAGAGCCGGGAGTTGTCTGATAAATAGTAGAAGAATTTACTTTAGAATTAAGTTATGTAATTAAGAGATAAGTAACATGCAATATTACAAGACTCAATTTATAGTAAATTTTTGTAGATTATTACAGTAATTTTTATATGTTATATTTTAATTTTATAATATGCTAGACAAAAATATAATTTATTCATATAAAATCATAATAAATATGGTTATTGGCATTTGACAACAATTAAAAACAGCAGTAATATAAATTTGGTAAATACCAATAATAATGAGGAGATGATTTTATGTCAACATGTGATACATGTCCATCCAATGGTGGATGCAGTAAAGATAAAGGAAGTTGTGGAGTAGAAAACAATCCTTTAAACAATGTTAAAAAAATTATTGGAGTTATGAGTGGAAAAGGTGGCGTTGGTAAATCATCCATGGCTACTTTGATAGCAAGACAATTAAAGGAAAAAGGATATAAAGTAGGGATTTTAGATGCAGATATCACAGGGCCAAGTATACCAAGACTTCTTGGAATTACAGGACAAAAAGCCATGGGGGATGGTAAAAATATATATCCTATTGAATCTCAAGAAGGAATAAAGGTTATGTCGTTAAATCTACTAGTAGAAAATGAAGAAGATCCTGTAATTTGGAGAGGTCCTATGATTGGTGGAATGGTTAAGCAGTTTTGGACAGATGTGATTTGGGGAGAATTAGACTATTTAGTAGTTGATATGCCACCAGGAACAGGAGACGTNNTAATGCAAGATATTCCGATAAATGGAATAGTAATGGTATCTGTTCCTCAAGATTTTGTATCTATGATAGTTGCAAAGGCAGTTAACATGACTAGAAAATTAAATATAAAAGTTTTAGGTGTTATTGAAAATATGAGTTATATTAAGTGTCCTGATTGTGATAAAAAAATTAAATTATTTAATGGAGAAGATACAGAAAAGTTCTTGAAAAATCTAGATTTAAATCTTTTAGGTGAATTACCTATGATAAGTAGTATAAGCAATTTATCAAAAGATGAAGAGCATCAAGAGGAATTAAAAAACATATTTAATAAAATTGTTGAAAACATAATCAATAATTTATAAGAGTAAGTATAATAGATAATTATTGTAACCTTTTTATAAATTATTGTATCATTATATCAGTTTATAACAGTATAAAAATTTATAATATAAAAACTATCTTAAGTCTTTGATTTGAGATAATTTTTATATTTTTTGTTTTAAATCTAAGGATTAAGTTACATTGTTATATAAGAGATAAAAAGTTATATAAGAGATAAAAATCTAAAAACTAAAATAAAAAATAATTATTATATAAATAAAAAAATATATAATAGAGAAACTATAAATAAACATATTTTTAAAAACATTGGTTTTATTAGTATTTAGAGTGAATAATTGTTATTCATTAATGAATATAATAAACTTTAGGAGGATTTCTATGTTCAATGGTACATTGATTGAGTGGATAGGTTATTTAGCATCTATACTAATTACAATTTCTATGTTTATGAAGGAAATATTTAAGCTAAGATTTATTAATTTAATGGGATGTATATTATTTGTAATATACGGGTTGATTATTGGAGCATATCCTGTAGCTATAGCTAATGCAATTATAGTTTTTATAAATCTATATTACTTATATAAGTTATTTAGAGAAATGAATACTAAAAATAACATTTAAATTTTAATATAACAATAAAAGTTAAGCTATAGTGAAATAGAAAAGTTACACTATAGCTTTAAATATAGAATTAAAAAGTAAATTTTCTATGTAAATTCATACTAAGTTTACATAGAATTAATTTACAGATAATTTAAAGTATAGTATATTTATCAGAGAGTTTATAATTATTATTTAAGGAGGATATTGGATGTTAAAGGATGAAGAAAATATAAAAAGTGATAATGAAAGTATAGAAGAGGAAAATGTAACAGAAGAAAATATAGCTGAAACACAAGAAAACATGGAAGCAACTTTAGAAAATGAAGAAGTATTAGAGCATATAGATGAAGCTGAAAAGCTAGAAAAGTGTTCTAATGAAAATGTTAAAAAGAAAGGTGGATTTCTAGCCAAACTAGGTGCTAATATAATTGATCAGAGCATAAGTTTATTAGTAAGTTTTGCATTGCTCTATTTATTTAATTTAATATTAATGCCTTTTGGATATAAATTTGGAGACAAAGTATTAGGATTTTTAGTAATATATGTAATTGTAAATATTTTATATGGTATTATAATGGAAGCTACTAAGCTAAAAACAACTATAGGAAAATCTATTTTAAAATTATAGTAGTGAAAACGTGTCTATGTTTAGATGCGTTTTTTATTTATGGAGAAAAAAATAGACACCATGTTAAAGTATATATTTTGCTGAAGCAAATGCTATAATAAGAATAAATTAAGAAGTTATTATTGAGAAAATTATTATTAATAATTAATGTTTTAAGCTGGAGGATTAAATATAAATGAATAGAATCACTACAATAAAGAATAAGAAAATTACAATCTTAGCAACTACAGATATACACGGAAACATTTTAGGATATAACTATGATAATGGTGAAAGCTTTAATGATAGCGGAATGAATCGTATTTATTCTTATATAAAGCAAGTAAAAAGTGAAAATCTTAATACTTTGGTAGTGGATAATGGAGATATAATTCAAGGAAATACGTTAACAGATGAAATGTATAATAATAAGAAGGATGAAAATCATCCTGTGATTTCTGCTATGAATTTTATGGGATATGATGCTATGGTATTGGGAAATCATGAATTTAATTTTGGACTTGATTTAATAAAATCTCTTGAAAAGCAAAGTAACTTTCCATTTCTTTCAGCAAATGTAGAATATAGAGAAAGTGGTGAAGACTTTGTAAAGACACATACAATTATAAATTGTGGTGGAGTGAGAGTTGGAATTATAGGGTTAACTACTCCTAATGTACCAAGATGGGTAGGAAATCTAGTGAAGGATCTAAATTTTTACGACCTTGGTGAAACTGCCTATAGGTATGTAAGTGAAATTAGGGGTAAAGTAGATATTATAATGGTTATGGCTCATGCAAGCATGGTTTCAGAACATGATAAGAAGAATGAAAGAGATGCAGCTGAAAAAATATTGAGATTATGTCCGGAGATAGATGTACTAGTAGTTGGGCATTTTCATATAACAGTAAAAGAAAAAAGAGGAAAAATGCTCATTGGAGGGGCTACAGATAGTGGACAGGAAGTAATTCGTTTTGATTTAACCTTGGACAATAATAATCATGTTATAGATGGACAAGTGAAAGTTGTATCCATGAAGGAGTATTATCCTAGTGAAGAGTTAAGTGAATTACCAGTTATTAAGAAAGCACATGAAACAACTATGGATTTTGTCACAGAAGTAATAGGAGAAGCCACAGAAGATTTTCAACCAAAGGATGAGATAAACTTTATACCAGAAGGACGGCTTAGAGATACTCCACTTATAGAATTTATAAATAAGGTTCAGCTTATAAATTCTGGTGCAGATATTACATCAACTTCTTTAATTAGGGATGATAGTAATATAAAAAAAGGTGTTATTACTTATGGACATATTTTCAATATATATAAGTTTACTACTTTTCTTTATGTAGTAGAAGTTACTGGGAAAGAGTTAAAGAATTATATGGAATGGGCTGCTTCCGCTTATAATCAGTGGAAGCCAGGAGATATTTCTATAAGCTTTACCATGGATATTCCAGGATATCAACATGAATTTTTTGCTGGATTAAATTATAAAGTAGATATTTCTAAACCAATAGGTCATCGAATTGTAGATTTAATATTTAAAGGTGAGTTAGTGAAAGAAAATCAAGTATTAAAATTAGCAACCAGTGATTATTGCTATTTTGCAAATTTAAAAGGTAGGAAGCTAGCAAAGAATAATTATATATGGAAATCTTCTAATACAATTAGAGATATGATAGTAGAGTATATTAAAAATCAAGGTATTATATCTCCACAAGTGGATAATAACTGGGAGATAACTGGGGTTAATTTAGAGTCACCATATAAAGGGCGAATAATTAAATTAGTCAATGAAGGTATTATTGAATTACCTTATAATAAAGCTTTAAATATAGACAAACTTAAAAAGTTACGTTTATTAGATATGAAGTAGGAATATTTGTGTTGACTATATATATTTATTATGGTAAATTATACTTGTAATTTTAAATTTAGGAAGGGGACAATGAGATGTTGATTAGAATCAATTGTTAGTTAAATTTTCGAGAAAAGAAAATATTTAATTTGAAAGAGGTTTTGTTTACGTTATAAGTCTATAGTACATCTATGGGATTTTTTGTGATACTTCTTTTTAATACAATTGAAATGAAATCGATCTTATTGAGCTATTTCTAAATTTTACTTAATTATTGTAATAAGCCTTGCTTAAGACCTAAGTCTTAAGAAGGGTATTATATAGGATTACTTTTAGTGAATTCCACAATTATTTATGTCTTTAATTATTTAGTGATTTACAAGTTGTCCTAACTTTATAATAATATTGGTTAATATATATTTTATAAATGTAAAGAAGTACTTAAAGTATGACTAAATATGGTAACATACTTAATACTTTACTGTGTCTTTGAATTTATAGGATGTATAATAATATGAAACTTTGTCTATATATACTGGGTGAAGTAGATAATATATACTAAATTAGAGATTAGTATATTAACTAAGTAAAATAAAAATGTTAGATTTGGCTGTAAGAGAGAGATTCTTTCTTACAGCTTTTTTGTTGCTCAATAAGGGGATTTCTAAAAAAGTAAAAAGATAAAGTAGAAAAAGGGGGATTTAATAGTGACTTATTATGAGGATAAGAAAATTAGGATAAGAGATATAGAAAAAGGAGATATCATTAATTTGTTTTCTTGTAGAATTGACAAGGAAATTAGTAGGTATGATCCAAGACCTATACCAAGTAATAGTAGGGAATTAATTCAAGAATGTAAAATCTATTGTGATAACTTTGAAAGAAATGTGATCAATGATAGATTAGAAGATCGAATGTATAGGTATTTTATAATCACCGATAATGATGAAAATTTTATAGGTTTTGTCAACTTCTTTAGTATAGATACAGTTGCAAAGCAGGGGGAAATGGGAGTTACCATAGGTGATAAAAGATATTGGAGGAAAAGCATAGCTTATGACTCTATCAAGATAGCCATGAACTATATATTTAATACCATGGATATAAATAGAATATATGTGGAGATTGAAGAAAATAATAAGCCATCATTAGCACTATTTAACAAGCTAGGATTTAAAAAATGTGATGAGTATATGGAAGATGGAGAATTTAAATTTATAGTAATGGATATTCAATCTCATAATGATTAAATTTTAAATAGTTTAATATACAGAAATTTACCTATGCAACTATTTAAATATAGAACTATACAACTAGTTAAATAGTTCTTCTGCTCATGAGGGTTTGTGGGATTTGGTTATTTAGATGATTTAGTAATTCTATATACAAACATAAAGAAGTAACGTATTAGAAATGTAAATTTAGCTAGTAGTAAATAGTTAAATTCAGTAGGTTTAGATAAAGAATAAATTAAAATATACTTAAATTGAAGGGGGAAGCCATTGAGGTATCTATTAGATAACCTTATTGCTAAATTAATTATGAAGAATAAAAAAATATTAAGTCCAATGATATTAAAACTTGAAGAGGATATGAATTCTGGAAATGATAATGCTATAGATATATTTTGGGAAAAGATCGAAAGAGAAGGGGCGCCTCTTATTGAAGACATAGAGGGGGATGAAGAAAATTCAATTGTAACTGTAATTTGGAGACAGGATAGAGAAATTGATAATATATTTGTTTTCAGTGAAATCTTTGGAGGATGGATGTTCGGAGAAGGCGATAAAAAAACTAATTTATATAGATTAGGTAATAGTGATTTATGGTATAGAAGTGCTATTTTATCTAAAAAAGCTCGTTGTTTATATACATTGATAGCAAATGTTAATGAAGAGTATGAATGGAGGGATGAAGATGTAATCATAGATCCTCTTAATCCTAAAACTTATACACCTGTAAGAGATGAAGAAAATCCAGAAGATATAGCGCTTCTTGTACCTACCGAAAATATAATTGAGATGCCTGAGGCTAAAGAAAAAATATGGACAAAGGAAAGAACTGATAATAAAATAGGAAAAATTCATATGTCTAGATTTAAATTTAAGTCAGATAAAAAGGAAAGAAGAGTTTGGATATACACCCCTTATGGATATGAAGAAGATGGAAGTGATAACAATCTAATGGTGTTTACTGATGGATGGGAATATATAAACTTAGTAGAAGCTCCTAAAATACTAGATAATATCATAGGTGATAGGCATATAAGTCCTACCTGTGCTGTATTTATTGAAAGCTCAGATAATAGAGCAAAAGAATTAATTTGTAATAATGAATATTTTGAATTTATTACAGAAGATATATTACCATGGGTTAGGGAAAATTATAAGGTGACAAAAAATCCTAAAAATACAATTATTACAGGATTAAGTTTAGGTGGACAATTTGCAGCTTATGCAGCACTTAATGGATCTGATGTATTCGGAAATGTTCTATCACAATCAGGAGCCTTTGCATGGTTTATTAATGATAAGGGAGAAATACAACTTGATTCTGAGGGAAATAGTAAACTAATAGAGGAATACAAGGATTCAGAGGTATTACCTATAGACTTCTATTTAAATATGGGAAGCCTAGAGGGATTTTCAAAAGGTCATGTGGAGGCAAACAACAGAATGATAGCTACATTAAAAAGTAAGGGATACAATGTAACTTCTGAAACTTTTATAGGTGCTCATCTCTATTATGATTGGCAAGATAATCTAGCAAATGGAGTAAAAGCTTTGTTAGTAGATAAACAATAAAGAGGTTAATTAAATAAAATTATTAGATAATTTTCATTATTAAAATGATTTGAACAGATACTTAAGGGGGATATAGTACATGAAATTTCAAAAGTGGTCAAAGGAAATATTAAGTTATGAATTAAGGGATGGATATAGACTAGAAAGGGCTGATAATAAAGAGTTCACTGATTACTATACAGTTTACTCACAGATGAACATTGCTAATGGCTTCTTTAAGAAAAGTTATGACGTAATGAGAACTGTAGTTGATGATGAAGATGAATGCTTTTGGATTATTAAAGATGATAAAAAAATAGGTGGAGTGTTTATAGAACCTAATAATATATCAGAATTATTCATTATACCTCCCTATTCAAATGTAGATTTATTATTAGAAAGACTTAAAGAAATTCTAGTTTTTTGGTCAGATACTACAAAGGATATACTTGCAGATATAGTACAACCATCTTTAGTTGAAAATTATGAGAAAATAGGATTCAAAAAAGTTGAAAGCGGTAGGTGGATGATAAGACCGACAGAAGAATTCAATATTATGTGGGGAGAAGAATATTGTATAAATTTACCTAAAAGAGAAAATCAAGGGGAAATAGGAAAGTTACTTCATGAGTCTTTTGAAAGCAATGTGAATCTTCATAGCAGTTATGCCCTAGATGAATATACAGATTGGGTAAAAGAATACTTTGATGATTATTTAGACAATGACATGCTAAATAGAGCTTCTACCCTTGTATATGATGGGAATACTAATGAGCTAGTGGGAGTTTGCTATGTATCACTTTGGCAGGAATGGCCTTTAATATCTCAGATAGCTGTTAAACCAAGCTATGAAGGCAGAGGTATTGGAACTAAAATGCTAAAAAAGGCACTTACTATTCTAAAGAAAGAATATCCTGTAGTTAGGCTGTATGTTGATATAGGAAATGAAGCTGAGCAGGTTTATGAGAACTTAGGGTTTTTAAAGGGACTTGAGTTATCTCAGATGAAGTTAGCTTAGATAAATATATTATAGTAATTAATTAAATGGTATAAGGAATAATATCGTATATGATTCAAAATTATGAAATAAAGCTAAGTGATAAATTTATGTAGTGGGGGAGCAGATTTATGAATGAAATAAAAGATAGGTTAATTCAATTTATGAATGATTATAACAATAATAATATAGAGGATTTAAATGAATTTATTGATGAATATTTCATTAAAGAAAAAGATACAAGCCTAATTGGAGCCGGACTGGACGATTGGTACTTTGGAGTTGAAGAAATTAAAGAATCAATAAAAGATTACTGGATAAGAGAAGATAAATATTTAAAAAATATAAACTTGAACTTGGAGAACTCTGTAATATTCATAGAAGAGGAAGTAGCGGTAATAGCTACTGGTGGTAGAAGTGCAATGAATATTAAAGAACAGCATATGTATGAAAATATGATGTATAGACTAAAAAAAGATTTAAAGAGATCTGATGTAAGAAAAGAGGAATTAATGCAATTTGCCTATGAGATTTCAAGAGGCTTTTTTGAAGCAAACTTAGGTGAAAATTATATTTGGCCGTTTCGATGTACAGTTTTTATGATTAACAGGCAATCAAAGTGGATGATAAAACATATTAATTTCTCCTTTGGGGGAGTAGACTATGAAAAAGTGTTTGCGCATGAAGATATTCCTAGAAAGTTTAGAAATATAAATATAATAGATAATTGTGGAGATGAAATTTTAAAGATAAGAAAAGCAATTTCAATACTTCAAGAAGCATATGAACTTAGAGATGTATCACTAATTGATAAATATGTAAAAGAATTATTTACAAGTAGAAATAAAATATTTATTTTTGGAGCTGATGAAGGAGAAAATTTCAGTGGTCATGAAGGAGTTTATAGACTATTAGAAGGAGATTGGAAGTATTGGGGAGATTTTAATCTTAATGAAGAGAATTTATACATTGATGTTCATGATAACATTGCGCTAGTATATTCAAAAGCTTTTCTAAAATATTCATCAGATATACAAGAGATCTATGATAGTTTAGGAGATTTATTTCATGAACACCTATTACCAGTTGAGAAATCAATTGAAGAAAAATTGTTAAAGATGCTATGGAAAATAAATTATAGACTATATGATGCTGAAAGAGGAAAAGTTTATTTAGTACCTATGAAGTTTACAGCAATATTAGTTAAGGAAAAAGAAAATTGGAAGTTTCAACATATTCACTTTTCAGATATTGTAGATGAAATGCCAAAAGAAAGAATTATATAATCATTTAAGGCAAATAGATAGATAGGGAAGTTAATCAGAAAGTAGGTAATAGGATGAGTGAAAATTATGAAATAGAAGAAATGAGGAGTTTTTTCAATTTAAGGGCCGAAGGATATGAAAAGCATATGGAAGAATCCATAAATTCCTTTGAAGAATACTACAAGCTAGTTTCTTTTACGTTAAAATACACTGAAGAAGTTATTGAAATCCTTGATTTAGGCTGTGGTACAGGCCTTGAGTTAGAAGAAATATTCAATAAGGCGCCTAATGCTAGAGTAACTTGTATAGATTTATCTGAAGAGATGCTAAAAATCTTCATATAATTTTTCAAAAGGGTGAACACCTAATTTATGAGGTAAAGTAAAGATATTAATATAAATTCACATATGTAAGATAAAATGGAAAGAGGATATTGGGTTTAAAAATATTGATTAACATCCGTAGTCTAATATTACGTAAAAAATTAGACTATAGATGTTAATCATAAAATAAGTTAATTGAAGAAATGGTTTCAACATAATCAATTGAAAGGGGTGATGACAATGAAGTTGCCAATAAAAGATTACTTTGGATTATTATATAAGTACTTAAAAAAGCAAAAAATTATGGTAATACTACTATTTTTAATATTAGTTACTAACTTAGTAATACAATTAGCAAATCCACAAATATTGAGATATTATATTGATGCTGTAACAGATAATTTGGGCAGCGAAAATTTAGTAATAGCAGCTCTGTTATTTATAGCTTTTGGAATTATAAGGCAAGTATTTAAAATTATATCAACTTATATTAGTGAAAAGGTTGGATGGAGAGCAACTAATGCATTAAGAGGAGATTTAATAGAGCACTGTATAAACTTAGATATGGATTTCCATAAAACACATCAATCAGGAGAGATGCTTGAAAGGGTTGATGGAGATGTAAATGCTCTATTTAGTTTCTTCTCCACTTTTGTATTGCAATTTATATCAAATTTAGGACTTTTAATAGGAATAATTTTATTGCTATATAAAGAAGATTGGAGGATTGGATTAACATTAACCATGATTGCTATTTTGGATATGGTTGTAATGAAATATATAGAAAAACATTCATCAAAGCATTGGGAAAAATCAAGGGAATATAGTGCACAGTTGTATGGTTTTTTAGGGGAACACATTACTAGTGTGGAAGATATAAATACTTGTGGCAGTAAAAATTACACTATGAATAGTTTATATAAATTATTCAGAAAAATGCTGCCTGTTGAAATAAAAGCCAGTTTAGGCCACTATTATATGTGGATAGCTAACATAATTGTCTTTGCATTAGGTAATGCTGCAGCATTAATACTTTCAGCGTATTTTTATGGGAATTCATTAATAACCTTTGGTACTGTATATTTAATATTTCACTATGTTGAGCTTATGGCTAATCCACTAGAAGAAATCAGATCACAGATGCAAAAACTTCAAAGAGCTGAAGCGAGTATTAAGCGTATAAAAGAGCTTTTGCAAATTAAAAGTACAATAAAGTACGGCGATAATGGTCTAAATAGTAAAGATTCTATTGATGTAGCTATAGATGGAGTTTCATTTAGTTATGAAGATGGAGAAGCTGTACTTAAAGATATAAATATTAATATAGAAAAAAATACTATTTTAGGAGTACTAGGTCATACAGGGAGTGGTAAAACTACCTTAGCTAGGTTAATTGTAAGGATATACGATGTATGCAATGGAACTATTAGATTTAATGGAGAGGATTTAAAGAGCTTCACTAAAGAAAGTTTAATGGAAAATATTAGTTATGTTACTCAAGAAGTACAAATTTTTCATGCAACAGTTAGAGAAAATCTCACACTCTTTAATCCTAGTATTAAAGATGAAACTATACTTAATATCATTAAAGATATTGGATTAATGCCATGGCTTAATAATTTACCCCAAGGGCTAAATACTATTCTAGATAATGGTGGTAGTGGCTTATCTTCAGGAGAAGCTCAACTTCTCGCTTTTGTAAGAGTGTTTCTTAAAAACCCCAAATTAGTTATTTTAGATGAAGCTACTTCAAAACTTGATCCAATCACTGAAGGACTTATAGATAATGCACTAAATAAACTGTTGAAAAATAGGACTTGTATAATTATAGCTCATAGACTTGGAACAGTTGGGAGAGCAGATAGCATTTTGATTCTTGAAGAAGGAACAATTGTAGAGTACGGCAATAGAAAGAAACTTTATAAAGATAATAATTCAAAATTTTATAATTTACTACAAAAGGGTATGGAGGAGGTGCTGGCATGATAAAAAGTAAAAAGGAGAAAATTCCAGTGCTTGAGTATATTGGTAAGATGATAATGTATAGACCATGGTATTATTTACTCAACTGCTTTTTATGGATAACAATTCATATGTTTCCACTGATACCGGGTTTAATTACTAAGAGATTTTTTGAAGTCTTAGAGAAAAGTGGAGGGTTGAATAGTGAAATTCTAAGCCTTATGGCATTAATTTTAGTAGTAGCATTAACTAGATCAATTATTATAGCTATGGGTGGAAGAGTAGATGCTAACCATAGATTTTCTATGAGTGGATTACTTAGAAGAAATCTACTAGAGTGTATTATAAATAATCCATTAATTGAAAATAAGACTTCTTTAGGTGAGTCTATGAACTGTTTTAGAGATGATATAGAAGAGATTGAGACTGTTATAAGCTTCACCTTAGATATAATTGGGGATGGATTATTTGCTTTAGGAGCACTAATTATTTTATTAACCATAAATGTAAAGGTAACTTTATTTATTTTTGCTCCTTTAGTTATAGTAATATTATTATCACAAAAGGCTATGAAGTATATTTCAAAATACAGGACTACTGCGAGGGAAGCAACTGGTGATGTATCAGGGGCTATCGGGGAAATATTTACTGGAATACAAGCCATAAAGATATCTGGAAGTGAGAAGTATATAATTAATAATCTAAATAATCTTAATGAAAAAAGAATGAAATATATGGTGCGCGATAAGATTTTTGTAAATATCATGGATGCTATATATGAAAATGCTGTAACTATTGGTACTGGATTTATATTGCTATTAACAGGTAAATATATGCTGGAAGGGAGCTTTTCAGTAGGAGATTTTTCACTATTTCTATATTATCTTCCCTTTGTAGCTGATTTTGCAGGCTTCCTTGGAGAAATTTTTGCTAGGTATCAGCAAGGTGGAATTGCATTTAAGAGAATGTTTAAACTCTTAGATGAAAATATGGAAAAAGAGTTATTAGCTCATAATTCATTATATCTAAAAGGTGAATTAATTGAAGAGAAATGTAAACAAGAAGATATAGAATTTAAGAGTTTAGAGATTAAGGAGCTAACTTATAAGTATAATGAAACTAGTGGTATAGAAAATATTAACTTAAGAGTAAATAAGGGTGATTTCGTAGTAGTTACAGGAAGAATTGGAGCAGGGAAGACAACTCTTATAAAATCTATTTTAGGAATGTTACCTGTAGATAGTGGGAAAATCTATCTAAATAATGAAGAAGTTAAAAATAATAGTGAAAAGCTAACACCTCCAATAGTAGCTTATACATCTCAGAATTCTAACCTATTTAGTGATACTATTAAAAATAATGTTCTTTTAGGACTAAAGGATGAAGGAGAAAAATTGGAGCAAGCTATATATTCAGCAGTTTTAGATAGGGATATTAAGAATTTTAAGGATGGAATAGATACCTTGATAGGTTCTAAAGGAGTAAAACTTTCCGGAGGTCAAAGACAAAGAGTAGCTGTGGCAAGAATGTTTGCAAGAAAGGCTGATTTATATGTCTTTGATGATATATATAGTGCCTTAGACATAGAAACAGAAATAAAGCTTTGGGATAGGATGTTTGAAAGGAAAAATATAACGGCCTTAGTAGTTTCTAATAGACATGTAGCCTTAAAGAATGCAGATAAAATTTTAGTTATGAAGGATGGAAAAATTGAAGGACAGGGAAAACTTGAAGAACTTCTTAAAAACTGTGAAGAAATGAGGCAGATATGGGGCCTTGAAGCTTAGAAGATAGCCTATATAGAAGAAGTTTCTGAACATCCAAAGTTAGACTTTATTTACCTATTGAATAGAAGGAAGGAGATTAATTACATGTTTAATTAATCTCCTTCCTTTTAAGCATTTTATACTGAGTTAAATATAATATATTTTATAAGATATATTCCATATGATAATCAAAGGGCTCAAGACTATATAGCTTTTTATTTACTTCTTTAGTTAGTATACATCCCATACACCTATAAAAGGTTTGAGCATTTTCACAAGATGAGGCAGAGATATAAACTTTACTAGCCTTTAATTCTCTAGCTTTATCAATACACATGTTAAATAGTGTTTTCCCAATACCTTTATGGCGGTGGCTGTTTGTAATGTGAAGATTGGACAATTGAATATATTGTTTTTTACTCCCAAAGAATTCATTTTCTAGGGAAGCAAATCCTACTAATTTACTTTCATCAAAGGCTGCAAAAACTGAACCCCCTTTTTCAAATGTAGATTTTAATTCATTACATATGCATAATAGCTCATTATTATCCCAATTCTCTTCATAATAGATATCTTTTAGATACTCACTTCCATCATCTCTTAGTCTCCAAGCTCTGTGTATTTTCTCATGTCTATCAAAATCCTTTAATAGTTCAGGAACTAAGTCAGTTATTTTTAATTCTTTATATATCATTATTTATTTCCTTTCATAACTTATATTAATAGATTATTTACTATATAAGGTATCTAAATGAGATAATTTATTTGTATAAATTATTCTATGACAACAGCTAGTTATCTGCCAGTGGTGTATTCCAGTATCACCTGTAGATATAAAAAGTTGTGAATTTATAGGAAGCTCAAGAAAACTTCTAAAAAGCATATTTATAATGCCACCATGAGCAACAATGGCTATAGTAGAATCAGAGGAGTTTTCGCTAACTATCTTTGATAATATGGATTCAGCCCTAGCTCTGAATTCTATCATACTTTCCATTTCATACATAGATGTGTGAGGCCATCTTATAGCAGGTTCAGGATAGCGTTCATTTGCCTCTTCTCTAGATAACCCTGCTAATAGTCCATTATTAAATTCCATAAGTCCATTTTCATATATAATGGGAATGTTAGTAGCATTAGATAATATTTTAGCAGTTTCACTAGCACGTTTTAACGGACTGGAATAAATTTTATCAATATTATAATTAATTGATAAAAAATTTGACATAGCTAAACCTTGCTTATTTCCAAGCTCTGTTAATGGAAAATCTGCTCTTCCTTCATGAACATTTAATATGTCTGCTTCTGATTGACCATGTCTAATTACAATGATATCCAAATTTATAGTTCCCCCTCATAATTAATTTAAGGTTATAAAATAATTATATAATATAAATAAAATGAATTATATGAATTTTTAGTTAAATATAATTGCAATTAAGTGGCTATTCATAGGTGAAGAATAATAAATTTTTAAATAAATTAAAATTTATATATAGATTATATTCATTTATTAACCTGGAAAAGGGTAACAATTATAGCATTTGTTATAGTTAGTAGAAAAATTTATGGAAGAGAGGAACGTTATTATAAGTAAATAATATGAAATTATTAATTATTATAGAATCATAGGAAGTGTTCTACTAATAAAAAATTCTATATTTTATGTTATAAATAAATAATAAGGGAATTAAAAGGAGTGATACTAATGAAGAGAAAACTTATTACATTAATTATATGTGGAGCATTAGCAGGCACTGCACTGGTAGGATTAATTTTACAAAATAATTCTAAGTACATTAATAATTCAACAATTGAAAGTGTAGATGAAAAAGAAGACACAATAGAGGACAAGAGAAATGAAATTGCTTTGTCTGATGAAGTAGATGAAAAAGATAAAAACAGTAATGAAGAAATAAACCTTAGTAAAGATACTAGGTTATCTCGGGGTGGTGGACAAGCTGATAATTCACAAAATGATAAAAATGTAGTTAATAATGATGAAGGAAGTAATTTAGAGGAAAAAGAAAGTTCTAATACTACAGTTAATAATCAAGAAGAAATAACTGAAGGTAATTCTTATAGTAATACTGAAAAGTCATCGGTACCATCTCAGGAAAAAGTGAATACCCCATCTAAATCAACTTCACCTACTACAACAGTTACAGGTGATTTTTCATCGCAAATAGAACAACTTATATTTACAAAAGTAAATGAAGAGAGAGCTAGAGCGGGTATGAGCACCTTAAGTTACAGTAGTCTTATGGAAAAATATGCAAGAATGAAATCAAAGGATATGGGAGATAAAAATTACTTTGACCATAAAGATCTAGAGGGTGAGCTTATAACAATACAAATGGCTAGAGACGGTATTTCTTATAGATCTTGGGGAGAGAATATAGCTTATATAGGTGGAGTATCTGATATAAATGAACTTGTAAATCAATTTATGATAAATTGGATGAATTCACAAGGACATAGAGAAAACATACTATCCCCTAACTTTACAAGTATAGGTGTTGGTGTATATAAAGCTGGGAATAGATACTATGCTACACAGGAGTTTTATAAATAATAGTACAAGCATTAAAAGTTTCACTGTAAATATGTAATTAAGGATTAAATTAAAAAAGCACTAAGATAAAAAATATCTTTAGTGCTTTTATTTTACATAAAACATTTATTAAAAGTTATTATTCATTTGTTAATACTGTAAGTTTATTGTAATATATAATAAAGGTTAATCCGATGACTACCAGCNNCCATCTTTTTCAAAGTGGGAGTAAGAGCTGTTACGTCCCTGGATAACGATTTCCCCTAAAGGACAACGACTTCTAATTATCAAATAAATTGATACTAAGAACTCTGTTTATAGAGTAATCTAATATTGATAAGGAGTGAAATAATGAAAGTTAATTTTTATAAATTTAATGAAATAGATGATTATAAATTGAAATTTGCAGTAATAATGGCAAGATATATGAATCAATGGATATTTGTAAAGCATAAAGAAAGAGATACTTGGGAGATTCCAGGAGGACATAGAGAAGAGGATGAAAGTATAAAGGATACTGCAAATAGAGAATTGAGAGAAGAAACAGGGGCTATAAAATTTAAACTTAATCCTGTAAATATATACTCTGTTGCAAGGGAGAATAATGACACTGATGAATATGATGAATCCTATGGGGCACTTTTTTTTGCCGATATTAAAGAGTTAGGTCAACTTCCTAACTTAGAAATTGGGGAAATTTGCTTATTCGATAATCAACCTAAAAATCTTACTTATCCATTAATACAGCCTCATTTATTTAATAAAGTTAGTAGAATATATACTTTAGATGATAGAGCAAGATTAAATAAACCTATAAGCATTAGGTAGAAGGGAGTTAAAAAATGGGAAAAAACTTTGAAGATATGTTAAAATCAAATTATAAAAACAATAAAAGAAATGATTTAAACTCCATGGGACTTAAAAAACCCATTATGTTAATGGAAGGAGATAAAGTTGCAACTATAAGTCTATCTTGGGGCGGAGCAGGAGATGAAGATATTCTCTGGAGATATGAAGTAGGGAAAAAAAGACTCCAAGAAGATTTTGGGCTTCAAGTTATGGAAATGAAGACAACTCTTAAGGGTACAGAATATGTATACAATAATCCAGAAGAAAGGGCAAAGGATTTGATGGAAGCTTTTAAAGATCCTTCGATTAAAGGTATTTTTTCTTGTATTGGGGGCAATGAAAGCATAAGAATTTTGCCTTATATTGATTACGAAGTAATAAGAAATAATCCCAAAATCTTTATTGGTTATTCTGATAGTACAGTTACACATTTTATATGTATGAAGGCTGGAATTTCTAGTTTTTATGGACCTGCGGTACTTTCTGAATTTGCAGAAAATATAAAAATGTTTGACTATACTAAGTTTTATATAAATAGAGCACTATTTACTAATGATGTTATTGGTAATATTAGACCATCAGAAATTTGGACAAGTGAATATCTACCTTGGGAAGTAGAGAATAAATTTATTTCAAGAAAAGTAAATAAAAATATGGGATATGAATTATTGCAAGGAAGTGGAAAGGTTCAAGGACATTTAATAGGTGGTTGTATTGAGGTATTAGAAATGTTAAAAGGAACTGAAGTATGGCCAAGTAGTGACAAGTGGAAAGATGGAATATTGTTTTTGGAAACATCAGAAGATAAACCAGAACCTACTTATTTGGAATATTGGTTACGAAACTATGGTGCTCAAGGAATTTTACAAAATATAAATGGAATAGTTTTTGGAAAACCTTATGATAATGTTTATTATAATGAGTATAAGGAAGCATTTATTAAGGTCATAAGAGATGAATTGAAACTAAAAGATTTACCAATACTATTTAATGTGAATTTTGGACACACAGCACCTATGATTACAATTCCTTATGGAGCAAAGGCTGAAATAGATTGTGAAGAGAAGGATTTTTCAATAATAGAAAGTGGAGTTAGGAAGTGATAAAATGAGATACGTTATTGTTTCTGTTATAAAGGGGGAAGCAGGAGATTTTAATAATAATCTTAGAAAAGAAGTTTATAATAAGTTTAAGGCTAAGTCTTCAAAATTACCTGCACATTTTACTATAAAAGCCCCCTTTGAATATGATGGAGATATTAAAGAACTAGAGAAATCTATAGAAAATTATTGTATAGCTCATAAAAGAGAGCCTTTAGAGATTAACGGCTATAATCACTTTGATGATAGAGTGATATATATGGATATGATAATGAGTGAAGAAGGAAAGGCTCTTCACAATGAATTAATTAGTAAAATGAGTAGGATTCCTTATATTGAATTTACTAATAAAGATGGTAAGGATAAAATATTTCATATTACGATAAGTTCAAAAAGAATAAAAAGCATATATTATGATCTTTGGAATTATGTAAATAAGTATCCATGCAATTTTCACGGCTATTTTGATAATGTATGCATTTTTAGGTGGGAGACTAATACTTGGGTGTTACATAGAGAGTATCTTTTCCAAAAGTAAAATAATATAATAACTACTGATTGATAATTTAAAATCAGTAATTATTATAGAAAATTAATATAGATATAGTTATATATAAAATTTAAATTACAATAAATCTTTATAATTAAGCTAGAATAAATTTTATATATTTATAATATATATCTGGATAGGAGTAGATATGGGTAATGATATAAAAAGATGTATAATGATATTTCCAGAGTTTCAAAATATAAATATAATTAATGAAATAAGAGAAACTTATGATCCTTTTGTAAATAATGTGAGCCCTCATATTACGTTAGTCTTTCCTTTTGAAAGTAAAATTAAAGAGTACCAATTGAGAAATTGGATGAATGAAGCATTAAAGGGTGTAAAGCCCTTTAATGTGGAACTTGAAGGAATAATAAAAATTAGCAGTGATTTAAGTTTATATTTATGTTTAGAGGTAAAGAAAGGCAAAGAAGAGATAAGAGAAATCCACAGTAGATTATATGATGGAATACTTAAGGCGTATAAGCCACAGTGGTTAAATCAGGTTGAATTTATACCTCATATGACTATTGGCAAATTTAGTTCTGAGGAAGAGCTAAATATTGCGTATGAAAAAATTGGAAACGTGAAAGAAAAATTTTTTTCTAAGGTGGACAAGATATCTGCAGAAATTGTAGTTAAAAATGATAGATCTATTAGGGAAATAGAGATTAATTTACAAGAGTAGATTATATTAATAAGCATTATAAGGAGAAGATATATAATGAAGAGAAGATTTGCGAATAAGCCAGATTGGAGTAGAGTATTAAGGAAAGAGTTTAAAATTGAATTCATAGATAATGAAGAGTTAAGAGGATATATATCAAGTATCCATATGAAAGAGATAACAGAACCCTTAATTATACAAACTAAGGGTGTGGATTATTGTATTGTGGATAAGGAATATTCTTGGATTCAGTATTTTCCAGAAAATAAAAACTATGTATTAACAGTTATGATTGATGAAAAACACAATATAATTCAATGGTATTTTGACATTTCAGAAAAATATGAACTTACTGAGGATGGAATACCTTTTTATGATGATTTGTTTTTGGATATAGTAGTGTTAACTACAGGAGAAGTAATTCTATTAGACGAAGAGGAATTAGAGGAGGCTTTAAATAATAAGGAAATAACAGAAAAACAATATGGAGATGCAAAAGAACAGGCTAAGGAACTTATTGTATGGATAAATAAAAACTTTGAAAAATTATATGAACTTACTAAGAAATATTACAATCATTTACAAAATATTTCTTAGGAAATATATTACATATAAGAAATGTTTTGTATGAGATACCTCTGAGTATGTTTCAAACAAAGTTGAACATTTCATAAGGATTCGTGTAATATTTTTTAGTATAGGTACAATTTAAAAAATCCACAAAGGAAATTGTAAACCTAATCTTAATAAAAAGATTACAATTTTCGCAAAAGCTATAGAAATGGATATACACATATGTTAATATATGAGGGAATAAATATTTGAAATAAAATATAATAAGTATTAATATGGGAGGTACAACATTGAAAATTACAACTAAGAACATTATATTATGCGCTATTTTTGCTGCATTAACAGCTATTCTCTCACAAATATCAATACCACTGCCATTTACTCCTGTTCCTATAAATCTTGCCATGATATCAGTTTTTATTGCAGGAGGCTTATTAGAAACTAAGATAAGTGCAATTAGTCAATTGGTATATGTAATAATTGGAGCTATCGGAGTTCCTGTTTATGCAAACTTTACAGGGGGACTTGGAATTCTAGTTGGTCCTACAGGAGGATATATAGTAGGATATATTATAACTACAATTATAATTGGAGTTATAGTTAAAAGGTTAGGGAACAGTATATATTCTTATACAGTGGCTATGGTAGTAGGTATCTTAGGATGCTACTTTGTAGGAACAGTATGGTTTATGCATATAACTCAAAGTGGACTAATAGAGGCGTTGCTTATGTGTGTAGTACCATTTTTAATTGGAGATATATTAAAAATCATTTTATCAGCATTCTTAGTTAAAAAGTTAAAAAAATATGTATAGAGAATTAATAAAAGCACAGTAGATATTTAACTACTGTGCTTTTTATAACTGATTTAGAATTAGAGTATGTTTAGCATATATGACTCAGCTATATTTTTATATCCATATTTAATTAATGCTTCTACTACAATACTTCTTACTTCATAACCAGTAGTTATTTCTCTAGATAAAGATATTAAGATTGACTCTACATCTGAAACAATTAGTTCTAATTCTTTAGAGTTAAGTTGAATATCTACATCAGAGCCAGCATTTTCAACACTAGTTTTAATTTTTGATGGTTCAAAGGAAACAACCTTTCCATTCTTCTTTATAAATTTCATTTAAACGCCTCCTTACTATAGTTATTATTCACACATAAGTTTATTTATAGTAATTATACACTTAAATATATAATAATAACATATATTTAAGTAATAAAATTGTAGTACTAATAAAATTTTATTTAAAAGAGGAATAATGAAAAAAATGTAGAATTTAATAAGTATATGTTAAAAAACATATAGATTATTCATTATGAGAAAATAATTTTTTCATAATGAATAAGGTTTAAATTGAAAGGGGATTATTATGACTAAGACTCAACTAAAAGCAAATATTTTACTTCTACTTACAGCTGCAATATGGGGGTTAGCATTTGTAGCTCAAAAGGTAGGAGCAGAACATGTAGGGGCTTTTACATATAATGGTATTAGGTTTGCCCTTGGAAGTATTTCATTAATACCGTTAATTTTATTTTTAAATAAGAAAAAGGGAGAAAATGAGGAAACCAAAAATAATGATAAAGATTCTTTAAAGCTTACAGTTAAAGCTGGGATAATTGCGGGTTGTGCCTTGTTTATAGCAACAAGTCTTCAGCAAATGGGAGTTATGGGTACAACTGCCGGAAAGGCTGGTTTCATTACTGGACTCTATATGGTTATAGTTCCTATATTAGGATTATTTTTAAAGCAAAAGGTTAATAAAAGTACTTGGATAGGAATAGTTATAGCAATTATTGGATTATATCTATTAAGCATTAATGAAGATTTTTCTATATCAAATGGTGATTTATTAGTATTAATAGGATCTGTAGGATGGGCTATACATATTTTATTAATTGACAACTTTACTAAAAAAATAGATCCATTAAAGTTATCAAGTGTACAATTTGCTACATGTTCAATTTTAAGTTTAGTAATGGCTATTATATTTGAAGATATTAATATGGTAGGGATTTCTGGAGCTATGGTATCAATATTATATGGTGGCCTTTTATCTGTAGGAGTTGCCTATACTCTTCAAGTAGTAGCACAAAAAAATGCAAAACCGTCACATGCAGCTATACTTCTTAGCATGGAATCTGTATTTGGTGCATTAGGAGGTGCTATGTTCTTAGGAGAAAGAATTGGTGCTAGAGGCTTAGTTGGATGTATACTTATATTTATAGCTATAATAATTTCTCAACTAAAGCCTTCAGAAAAAGGGTCAAAAGATATGGCAGAAAATATTTAATATTATATTAAAGCTTGTACTATAGCTACTGCAATTATGAATGTAGTAGATTATAATACAAGCTTTATTCATATTAGGTTATAGTAGAAAATAAATATAAATTTTATAAATATAATATGATAATGGTAGTAAATATAAAATCTTTAATACTTTATTAAAGATTTTTTCACCTATTGAATTAGTTTTAAGATTAAAGAAATTAATGTTAATTTTTAGTGGAAATAATAATTCTACCCCTTGGTGAGTAAATAAATCTAGAAATATATGTGATGCATACCCAAACCAAAAGCCATAGCATAATATTTCTATTACAACATTCCAGTTGCTTATGTAAATAAAAAAAATATAAACTATATATAATACTATTAAACACAATAAACTATGAGTAAAACCTCTGTGTTTAAATTTTTTACCTAAGGATTTTGAAATTAACGGATATCTTTTGCTTATATAAGAACTTTTAAGATCTATATCAGGAAAGAGTGCTCCAATATTTACTGCGCGAAAATATAAAATCATCAATAATAACTGATAAATTAATAAGTAATTGTTTAAGTTCTTTAGGATCATTGGGTAAATAGTTATAACTCCAATTAAAAATCCACCAGATTCATGCGTTTGTTTTGTCATTTTTTCACCTGTCATCTTTTGTTTTACTACTAATTATTAAAGCTATAATATCTGCTCAGTAGTTAAATACATTATATATTAATTATAGGATTACGTACATATGTTTTTGTGATATGTATGATAAAATTTTGATAATGGAACTCTATATAAATCAAGTAAGTGAAATTTAAAAAAGATGTTTGTTTTATTGTTCTGAAAGGAGTAAAGCTGTACAATAATTAATTAGTTTAGTTTAAGAAAAAAATAGTGAAGTATGTTAATAAGGCATATTATAATAATTACAATGAAGTTAAAATATGGTATAATTGTTTCAATATATAATTGGGGGGGAGCGTCATGAAAAACATTCAACTAGAAGATTTTACAAAATATAATTTTTTATCATCTCTAAACTTTTCACCAAAGGGAGATACTGCTTGTTTTGTAGTATCTAATTGTAATTTAGAGGATAACACATATGATTCTAATTTGTGGCTTTATGATTTAACTTTGAATAAGTATCATCAATTGACTGCTTTTAATAAAGAAAGAAGTTATATATGGCTCCAAGATAATGAGACTATATTATTTCAAGGAGTAAGAGATAGTAAGGATAAAAAGAAACTTGAAGATGGTGATGAATTTACTCAATTCTACAAGTTAAATATCCGTGGTGGAGAAGCTGTTAAGGCTTTTAAAATTCCTATGTTAGTTGATACTATAGTTGAGGTGGATGAAGATACATTCCTATTCACGGGGATTCATAAAGTAGGGGGAAAAAGTTCAATTGGACTTTCTGATGCTGAAAAAGCTGAGGAATTAAAGTGTAGAAAAGAAGAGAAGGACTATGAAGTTTTAGATGAGATTCCATTTTGGAGCAATGGTGGTGGATTCACTAATAAAAAGAGAAGTGGATTATATAAATATGTAGTAAGTACAGAGGAGATAAATTTAATAACTGATGAGTATACTTCGGTTATGTCATTAGAATTAAGTGAAGATAAAAGTAAGGCAGTATTTGCTGCAAGCTCCTATAAAGATAAGGCAGCAATTAATGATGAGCTATATATTTATAATATTAAATTAGATAAGCTTTCTTTAATTAACGGAGAAGAAAAATTTTCTTATAGCTATGTAAATTTCATGGATGAAGATAAATTAATAGTACTTGGAAGTGATATGAAAGAATATGGAATTAATGAAGATGGTAAATTCTATCTAATAGATATAAATACTAAGATTAAAACCTTATTAACTCCAGATTTTGATAAAAGTACATGGAATTCTGTAGGTTCAGATTGTAGATATGGAGGAGGAAAATCTATTGTAAGAGATAGTAAATACTTATATTTTATAACTACAGAAATAGATAGTTCTTATATAAATAGAATCAATATAGATGGAAATGTAGAAAAAATAAGTTTTAATACAGGGTCTGTAGATTGTTTTGATGTTAAGAATGGTAATATATTATTTATAGGCCTTAGAAATCAAAAATTACAAGAAATATATTCATTAAAAGATGGTAGAGAGTATGAAATTTCAAAATTTAATCAGTGGATTCATGATGAATTAAAAATCTCGAAACCAGAAAGAGTTGAGGTTCAAACAGAACCAGGTGTTGTAATAGAAGGATGGGTATTAAAACCTGTAGACTTTGAAGAAAATAAAAAATATCCTGCTATTTTAGATATTCATGGTGGACCTAAAACTATATATGGTGAAGTTTTCTATCATGAGATGCAACTTTGGGCTAATATGGGATACTTTGTATTCTTTTGTAATCCAAGGGGTAGTGATGGTCATGGGAGAGCTTATGCAGACATTAGAGGTAAATATGGAACTATTGATTACCATGATATAATGACTTTTACAGATATAGTACTAGAGAAGTATAAAAATATTGATGTAAACAATGTAGGGGTAACTGGTGGATCTTATGGTGGATTTATGACTAATTGGATAATTGGTCACACTGATAGATTTAAAGCTGCAGTATCTCAAAGAAGTATATCTAACTGGATTTCTAAGTTTTGCACTACAGATATAGGGTTCTATTTTGTAGATGATCAAAACGGTGGAACTCCATGGAGTAATGTGGATAAACTGTGGTATCATTCACCGCTTAAATATGCAGATAAAGTTAAGACACCAACTTTATTTATACATTCAGAAGAAGACTATAGATGTTGGTTAGCTGAAGGTATACAGATGTTCACAGCTTTAAAATATCATGGAGTTGAAGCTAGACTTTGCATGTTTAGAGGAGAAAACCATGAGCTTAGTAGAAGTGGAAAACCGAAGCATAGAATAAGAAGAATTACAGAAATAACAAATTGGTTTGAAGAACATTTAAAATAATTGAATGAATTATAAATGAAAAAATTCAGAATAGGAGGAGTAATATGGCTATGACTTTTAAACTTATTTCCTTGATTTTAATAATAATCTATGGTGGATTATCTATGTTTGCTTGTGCTATGGCCATCAAAGAAAGCAGAGAAAGTATTTTCCCTAATCTATTGATGATTACAGGAAGCATAGCTATTTTACTTGCTTCTATTACACAGTTTAAGAGTGGAAGTAATATGTTATATATACTTTTGTTAGGATTGATATCAATACATGTAGCTGCAATAATTCATGGATATAAATTATTTAATAAGCTGAATTTAAAACATCATATACTAAGGGGATGTATTTCTTTGATAATTTTATTATGCTATTATGTAGGTTATTTTTCTTAGTATTTTAGTAAAACACTAAAAACATAGGATGAAAAATATATAAAAATATGTTTTAATATACTTATGAAAGAATATGAAAGGGGTAACTTAAGATGGCAGTAAAGAAGATAGTTCAATATGGAGATGAACATTTAAAAAGGGTTAGTGATACTGTAGTTGAGATAAATGAAGAAATAAGAGAATTAATTAAAGATTTAAAGGATACATTATCAACGGTTGAAGGTATTGGACTTGCAGCTCCACAAATTGCTATAAACAAAAGAGTTATATTAATTGACTTAACGCCTGATAATTCTTCGCCTTTAATACTAATTAACCCTAAAGCTATTAAAGTATCTAAAGAAACAGCTAGAGATTATGAGGGGTGTCTTAGTTATGTTGGATATGAAGGATTGGTTGAAAGACCTACAAAGATGTTAGTTGAAGCTTTAAATGAAAATGGTAAACTTATAAAATATGAAGTAGAAGATTTTATGGCAAGAGTTTTTTGTCATGAGATGGATCATTTAGAAGGAATTCTTTATATTGAAAAAGCTGATGAAATGTATGAGTTAGTGGAAGGTAAAGAATAAAAGTTATTTATTGGAAATGTCAAAATAGACGGAACTGTTAAATGGTTATTTATAAATATAACCTTTTAACAGTTCTTATTTATTTTGTGAATTTAAAGTTATTATAAATAACTTTAAATAGGCTATTTTAAAACTTTCATATGGATTTATACTAAAATTTAGATTATTATATAATAAAGGTAAAATTTAAGCTTTATTATACAATAAGTGAAAGTATATAGTATAAAGAAATACATAAACAAATATAAATTAATAAATTTAGTGAATTAAAGAAATCTTGCATATAGATACTTATAAATGCAGAAATTAAGTAAATGTAGTAAAAATATAATAAATAAAAATAAAGGAGTACTATATTATGAATAAACAACAAATTATAGAGATTTTAGAAGATAATGCTTTAGAAAATATTACAGAAGTAAAAAAGCATGATCATTGCTTCATAATTAAATTTTCTTACGAATTTGACGAGTTAGAAATTGAAGGAGCTAGAGAATTTGCAAATGAAGATTGTGATGAAAAAAGAGAAGGAGAACAATGGTATGAAGAGTACTTTCTACCTTATTTAAATGATACTGCAATAGATAATATTAATGATATAGTAGATGAAATTTCAGAGGAATATGATTTAGATTATGAAATGTTGTCTTATGAGCTTTCTGAAGATGATTATGATTCAATGAATTTTTTAGTTGCATTTTATAGAGAAGTTTTACCTGTAGATATTGATGAATTAATTATGGAGTTATAGTTAATTATGAAAAAAATAATTATAATAAATGGTTCTCCCAATAAAGAAGGTCACACAAATAAAATAGTAGATTCAATTTTGGAAGGTATTAATCCCAAAGTGGAAATAAAGTATATTAATTGCTATGATATTAATATTAATCCATGTATTGATTGCAAATATTGTAGTAAAGTTTTAGGGGAGTGCTCAATTAAAGATTCTATGACGGATATTTATAAATATATACAAGAATGTGATATAATCATTTTAGCATCTCCTATGTATTTTGGTATGTTTCCATCACCATTAAAATCATTGATAGATAGGTGTCAAGTAATCTGGAGTAAAAAGTTTATTTTTAAACAAAATATAAAAGAGCGAAAACAGGGTATATTTATATTTAATGGGGGCAGTTCCTGGAATAATATGTTTAACCCTATGGAAACTATAGGTAAATATTTTTTTAATACCCTTAACTGTGATATTTCATTTAAACTGTATATAGACAATACAGACAAAAATTATGATTATATTAATAAACATTATGATGATATTTTAAAATGTAAAAACATGATAAATGTGGAAGTGCATTAGGCTAATTTCTTATGTGTTTTATCATTATTAGAATTATGACTCATCTTTTGATATTCTACAATATATTCATCTAAATGTTGAGAGCATATTACAACAATATTATCTGTAGGTCTCTTAAATCTAAGCAGTACATGTAGTAGTAATTTAAAAGATTTAATTTTTTGATTTAGGAATTTAAATTTTAATAACATACCATCACATCCTTAAACTTTATATTTTTATTTTAACAGAGATATAACATAATGTTAATGATTATTAATAGTCAAATTCATATTAAGTTTTACAAAAATCACCATAAAAGCGATAAATGTATCATAAAAAACTTATAAGTAAATATATGAAGATGACTTAAAGCCATTTCTGGGATCCCGAAGTAAATATAATAATACATTTTGCGACATGCAATAAACATGAGTTTAAAATAATTAAAAAAAATTATATAATATTTACTATAATTAACATTATAGTAATATTTATGTAATATTGCTATACAATTATTTATTAGACTATTAGGAGGAAAAATGGATAAAGAATATATAAATATTGATAATATGAAAATAGAAGAAGTTATTGAGGAAATAAACTTTTTATATAAAAAGAGCCAAGAATCTGGTTTAACAGAAGCTGAAAGAAATAGACAGCAAGTTTTAAGAAGAAGATATATAGATAATGTTAAAAGAAATTTTAAGGCTCAAATTAGTGGATATAAACCTGTAGACCCAAAACATTATAATTAGTAAAATAGAATTTAAGTAAATAATAATTATAAAGGCAAGATATGAGGTAGGGGAGGCGTAAGATGGGAGTACAAGTTTTAGATTTAGTTAACAACTATAATTTAGAGGTTTTAGTAGAAGGAGATTTAGAATCTAATATTGTAGTAAGTGAAATAAATAGGCCTGGATTACAATTTGCTGGTTTCTATGATTATTTCGATAATAAGAGAATTCAAGTTGTAGGTAAAACTGAGTGGAGTTATCTAAAGTGTCTTGATCCAGAAGTAAGGATACGCAGAATAAAAAAATACTTTTCTTTCCCAATACCTGGAGTAATAATTACAAGTGGATTAAAAGTACATGATGAATTTTTAGAAGAAGCAAGAAATAAAAATGTTACTGTTCTCAGAAGTATTGATAAGACTACAAAATTCATTAATAGGGTTAGTAATTTTTTAGACTCAGAGTTAGCTCCAGAAACTAGGCTCCATGGTGTTTTAGTAGATGTGTATGGAATTGGCATATTAATTATAGGAGAAAGTGGAATAGGAAAAAGCGAAGCAGCATTGGAGCTAATTAAAAGAGGTCATAGGCTTGGAGCTGATGATGCAGTAGATATTAAAGAAATAGATGGAAGGTTATATGGGTCTTGTCCTTATATAACTACCGGAATGCTTGAAGTTAGAGGTATGGGGATTATTGATTTATCAGCAATTTATGGTAGTAGCTGTATAGTTTCTCAAAAAAATATCAACTTAGTTATTTCTTTAGTTAACTGGGACGTAAATGATAAATATGAAAGACTTGGAGTAGATAAAGAGTATATGGAGATACTAGGTGTTGAAGTAGAGAAAATAGTGTTACCTTTAAAGCCAGGGCGTAACATAGCAGTTATAATCGAAGCTGCAGCAGCTAATTTTAGATATAATGCCACATCAAATTGTACTGCGGTAGAAACAATTGAAAAGAGAATTATGGATAGTCAGAATCCTTAAGAGTTTTAGTGCAAAAAATATAATTTAAAGAATAATTTTGTAAAAATTTTAAGTTGTATTAGGCACTTATTTATAAAGGTTACTATAATAAATTTAAATATAATATACATTTGAAATTTTCAAAAAT
The DNA here is from genome assembly GCF_002414285.1 of Clostridium sp. UBA5119. Lineage (NCBI taxonomy): Bacteria > Bacillati > Bacillota > Clostridia > Eubacteriales > Clostridiaceae > Clostridium > Clostridium sp. UBA5119. Next base: position 67,754 of record NZ_DHYX01000095.1, read on the forward strand.
TTCAATTGTAAATCAATTTGAGTTGAGTTAATATAAAAGTATAATTATATGACTATGATTTTATTGGGAGGGATTTTAGTGGAAGATTTAAAAAAATTAGAAAAGAAATATGAATTGGTCTGGGATAAATACGGAAAGGAAGACCTTGATAAGGCATTCGAATTATCAGATAGATATATAGATTTTATGTCAAAGTGTAAAACTGAAAGAGAATGTGTTACTGAATTCATAGAAATGGCAGAAAAAGACGGATATTTAGATATAAATCAGTGCATAGCTGAAGGAAGAAAGCTTAAAGCTGGAGATAAAGTTTATGCTAATTGTATGGGAAAAACTCTTGCATTATTCTTAATTGGAACAGAGCCTATAGAAAAAGGGTTTAAAATATTAGGAGCACATGTTGACTCACCAAGACTTGATCTAAAGCAAAATCCATTATATGAAGATTCAGATTTTGCAATGCTTAAAACTCATTACTATGGAGGAATTAAAAAATATCAGTGGGTTACTATACCTCTAGCTATTCATGGTGTTGTGATTAAAAAAGATGGAAGTGTAGTAAACATAGTTATAGGTGAAGATGATAGGGAACCAGTAGTAGGAATATCAGATTTATTAGTTCACTTATCTTCAGATCAAATGGCTAAGACATTAGCTAAAGGAATTGAAGGAGAAAGTCTAAATGTATGCGTTGGTTCTATACCAGTAGAAGATAAAGAAGCTAAAAATAGAGTTAAACTTAACATATTAAGACTTCTTAATGAAAAATACGGAATTACAGAGGAAGACTTTGTATCAGCAGAGCTAGAGGTTGTTCCAGCAGGAAGAGCTAGAAGTTATGGTTTAGATAGTTCAATGGTTATGGCCTATGGTCATGACGATAGAATATGTGCATATACTTCTTTTGAAGCAATGATGAAAATTAAGAGTACAGATAAAACTTGTATCACATTACTTGTAGATAAAGAAGAGGTTGGAAGTCAAGGTGCAACAGGAATGCAGTCAAGATTCTTTGAAAACACTGTAGCAGAACTTGTAAATCTTGTTGAAGATTATAGTGAACTTAAAGTTAGAAGAGCCCTTGCAAATTCTAAAATGCTTTCTTCAGACGTAAGTGCAGCTTTTGATCCAAATTATCCATCAGTAAGTGAAAAGCAAAATAACGCATTCTTCGGTAAAGGTGTGGTATTTAATAAATATACTGGAGCAAGAGGAAAAGGCGGATGTAATGATGCAAATCCAGAATTTATTGCTCAATTAAGAAGAGTAATGGATAAGCATAATGTTTATTGGCAAACATCAGAACTTGGAAAAGTTGACCAAGGTGGCGGTGGTACTATAGCATACATTCTTGCTGAATATGGAATGGAAGTTATAGATTCAGGTGTAGAACTACACAACA
>NZ_DHYX01000094.1:0-40180 GCF_002414285.1 Clostridium sp. UBA5119
ATATCTATAAGGATTCTTTTCTCCTAAGGCTTTATCTCCTGTTATAGATATTAATTTACCCCAAGTATCGTAGGTATAAGAAACAACTTGTTTTCCAATAGAGTTTATTATTCCTATAATATCACTTTGAGCATTCCTAATGTAGAAATATTCTTCAGTATCATTTAGCACGAAGCCTACAAGACCACTATCTCCATAGTTATAAAAAATTTTATCTGATGGTTAATATCCCTAAGTTTCATTAAGGTCTACTACGTCCTTAGATAACGATTTCTAACCTCCTGTGAGAGAAAAAAACTCTCCAATAAGCTAAGAACTCTGTTAATCTACTGTACTTCCATTAGTTATTTCTTCATGAACTACCTTATTTCCTTCTAGGGTGTATTTAAGTGACTCTCTAAATCTCTTATTTAACTAGTGAAACTTACTCATTTGAATGCATATGAAAAGGAGTTTCCACATTGATTTACTGTTTTCTCTGTTCTTATTCCATCACTATTATAGTTATAACTAATGTTTTTACTAACAATAAAAATGACAACAACCTATTTAATAAATTGTTGTCATTTTTATAAATTGTTGTCATTCTTTATAAATAATTATCAAATTCCTTTATTCTATCATTTTCATCAGTTATATATTCTATTTCTTGAAAGTTGTTATTTTGCGCATTTAGCCTGATAATTTCAATAATCTTCATAGATTTTGAGTATATATCCACAAAAATGACATCACATATTAAAAATACAAGTTCACAGTTACTACTTAAGAACTCATTATAATTTTTTACTTGTTGAATATTAGTCTCACAAGGAAAAACTTGAAGATTGAGAGCAGTAGCATAGTATGGTGATTGAGAAATTATTTCATTAAATTTTTGCCCACTATATATATCTGAATCAAATAAAAAATCACCTTTCTCAACAAACACCTGGTCTTCAAAAATTTCCCAAACATACGTATCCTTATTTATTCCATCCGTTATTTTGTTAATAAAAAAATTATATTCATTTGGTATTTTAAATCTTAATCCTCTAATCATATTAACCTCCAAAAATCATAGTCATTCCTTTTCCTACACCTGAGCCAAGTGGAGCAATCAAGAAATCATCAGCTACTCCAATTCCAAGTGTATCATCAGCTACTATAATGGTTACTCCAATTGCACATACAACAACTAATCCAACACCACATACACCTTGAACTATATCATAAGGGTCACCTTTATGTGGTATATCGCCATCCCATTTCCAGTCATGAAAATGAGGACTTTTAAGTTCCGGATGATTGTCAGGATGTCCATAATGTGTATCCTTTTTCATTTTACCATATTCATCATATTCTCTTTCTGTTAACCCATTTGGTGTTTTTACTTTGGAATTTGGCACACCCCTCGGTGGCAAACTCTGTGAAGGTTTTTTTGCTCTTGCTTTTGACATAGCATTATATGAAGCTTTTCTCATTGCAGCTGTTTCTTCTCCTTGAGTGTATATAGGTCTAAACCCTGATGGATCTTTTGATGTAACAGGATTATTATTACAATAAGCAAATATATTATGTGATAGCAATGCTCCTACATTTCCACCAATAGCATCNNCTTCCCCACTCAGGATTATAATATCTTGATTGTAAATAGTAATATCCAGTCTCTGTATCGTATCTATAGCCTCTATATCTATACGGATTCTTTTCTCCTAAGGCTTTATCTCCTGTTATAGATCTTAATTTGCCCCAGGTGTCATTGTTACCAATAATGTAATTATAAGTAATTTACATACGTTTTTATAAAATTTCGTCAAAATTATCCCCCCAAATATTTATTACAAACTATAATTCTACAAAATTCATCTTTTTCCTTTTTATTTCCATGAACTTTCATGTATGAATTTGATACTTTCATGCACATTTTGTATATTTGAATAACTACCTAACTCTAAAATATATTTTCTTCTCAAATGATTAGTTGTATTTTATTATTAAATTGAACAATGGGTGAGAGTTTTTTACATTGTACTTTTAACTAATACAACTCATTAAATTAAATATATCCTTATTGATTTTTATTTTTATATAATATAAATTAAATATATAATTAACTTTAGGAGGTCTTATGTTTAATAATTTTATTTTATATTTAATAGTAATAAACCTAATTGGATTTTTTATAATGTTAATAGATAAAAGGAAGGCTATAAAGAGACAATGGAGAGTTAGTGAAAAAGCTCTTATCTGTATATCTATAATAGGAGGTTCCATTGGTATGTTAGCTGGTATGAGCACTTTTAGACATAAAACTAAGCATAAAAAATTCACTATTGGTATTCCTCTTATCCTTGTTATACAAATAGCTATATTAACTTATTTTAGCAGTTTATAATTATAGAAATGGCTTCATAATCCTTGAACTTTCATTGTGTTTTCACTGGTATTATATGATAAAACCCTGGAACCCGCATGAATAGAACAAATAGTTAACTAGTTATATAGTTTAATAGCTTCATAGTAACTATTTTTATAGTTCCATATAAAAATAGCTTCCTATATAAATATTTATATAGGAAGCCATTAATTCAATTTAAAATGCAATTTTATAGTTTATAGCAAGCTTCTACTTCACCTACATATAACACATGATAGTCCTCTGCTGGATAGCTTGAGCTCTTTATTGCATCAGATAAAAACTCTGGATTCATTTCTTGTTTATAAACTATTTTACATTCATAAGTCAATACATTAGATTTTTCTATTATTGGAGTATCTACAGTTTTAGCTGGAATTAGTTTTAAATTACATTCCTTAAATTTATCATAATCTCTTCCTGATTTAGTACCACAGAATTTAATTTCCTCCTTTAAGCTATCATCAAGAGGAATTGTTACAGTAAAGTTATCAGCTTTTTCTATAATAGAAAAGATATGTCTATGCTTTCTTACTAGTACTGTAAATATAGGTTTTCCCCATTGGAAGCCAACATTTCCCCAACCTATTGTCATAGTATTAACTTCATCTCCAGCCTTTACAGTTAAAAAGGCACCTTTTTCATGTAGATTCCTTATTGCTACATTTAAGTCTTCAGTAAAAATTTTAAAATCAACCATTGGAATCCTCTCCTCATTTTTATATTTTTTTCACTATTACTATTCTTTCTTATATTATACAGCTATTAAATTATAAATATAAGAATTTAGAGATATTTTTCAATTTTTCATTTTCACAATGATAATATAATAAAAGAATATCTCAAAATCATTTATATTTGAGATATTCCATTATACTTACAGAATAAATTTATTTATATAGGAGGAGGTCATTGAAGATAATAATGCTCCATAATCTACATCAAAGGAAATTATATCACCAACTTTGTAGTCAGCTTCGCTTTCCGTTACATCTAATAAAAGATGATCACTACTACCACCCAATATTATTATTTTTTCATCTCTAGGAGTTATTCCATCAATTTTTACGTCTTGTCTTCCCATTGAAATTATAGCTCTTTTTATTGTTCCTCTATCCTTAAAGGTTGGAACCTCTCCAAAGGCATCCATGCCAATATTTCCTATTGGTACTGATGGTTTATCCTTAATTTCTATAATTTCACCTTTTAAAGTAAACACATCTTTAAACATTCCTGGAATATCTCTTCCATAAGCGGTTTCTCTTCCTAAAACCACTGATTCCCCAAGTCTTAAATTATTAATTCCTTCTGGAATAGTTTTATTCATCACCATATATAAACTACTAGAATTTCCTCCTGATACTATAGGTATATTAATATTTAATTCTTCTTCTATGGTGTTTTTTATTTTAAGTAAACTTCCTAAATTTACTTCATCAGGTATTACTCCTCCATAGCAAGTTAAATTTGTTCCTATCCCCATAAGCTTTATATTTGGCAATTTAATAATTTCCCTGGACATTTCTAGTGCATCTTTCTCTAAAACACCTTCCCTTAAATCGCCTAAATCCACCATTAAAATTATTTTATGAGTTTTCTTAGCTCTTATAGCTTCCTTTGATAATGCCTTAATTGTATCTATCTCTGAATTAAGGGAAATATCACTATACATGATTACTTCTCTTACTTCACTAAGAGCTGGAATTCTAAGAAGTAGCTTTTCACAATTTAAACTTGCTATCTTTTTTAAATTAGCCACTCTTGAATCTCCTATGGTTTTTACCCCTGCATCTAAAACACCTTTAACTATATCAGGGTGTGAACAAAATACTTTAGTTACTACAGCTACATCTATCATCTTTCCATTACACATATTTAATAAAAATTTAGTATTGTAAGTCAATTTTTTCAAATCAATATCAATCCTAGGATATCTATCCTTTTCTTCTTCTTTCCATAACTCTTGCTCAAGGGCAGTATTATAAGTTAAATTTTCTTGATTTAATTCTACTTCTGAATAACATTTTTCCATTCTCTAACTCTCCTCCTTTACAGAAACTAAAAATCTAATTTGTTATTATAAATTTAAACTAGCTTTAAGCAATTCTATTGCAGCTTCTTTATTTTCTCTACTTAAAACTCCAGCACAGGCCATGATATACATATTATCTAGGAGTACCTTTGCCTCTTTTGTGGGACGCATGGTAATGTCTCCCTTAACATCCTTTATACTCTCTAGCATTTCCTTGCCTTTACCTAACCTAGTTAGAGCACCCCCTGTACCTATGATATATTTAACCATTGATAAATCCTTTCCATAGGCACTAAACTTTCTTCCTGAATTGTATACTCTTTTAATTTGCCCTACATGTCTATCTATGGCAGTGTTTACAGCTTTTTGAGCAAGGACCCTACTCCAATATTTCTCTTCTTCTGTAGTTGGAATAGGCTTAATGAAATTCCTTATACTATCTTTAGTTCTTCCTTCTAATTCGTATGCTTGTAAAAGCTCTAATACATTTTCTCTATTTATATATACCCCTAAATCACCTTCTACGGTACGCTTTGCTTTTGGTTCTGGAGTCACTAATATATCTAAAATTTCCACACTACCTTCTGTTACCGAGTGAACATCTGTAGTAGCTCCTCCAACATCCACCACTATTACATCACCGATTATTTCATAGAGTAACTTTGTAGCTTCCATTACAGCTCCGGGGGTTGGCATTATAGCTCCATCCACCATTTCCTTAATTTTATCCATACCACCTGCTTTAACAATATTTACTTCAAAAGCACCTTGAATTATTCCTCTAGCGGGCTCCACATTTAATTCATCTACCCTAGGATATACATTATCTATTACATAAAGCTCTCTACCTTCAAATATCTCTTTTATTTCCTCTTGGTTAGCTATATTACCACAATAAACCACAGGGATATTCAGCTCAGCATCTCTTATAATCTCAGCATTATCTAAGGCAGTTTCCCTCTCTCCATAGTCTGTACCACCTGCAATCATTATAAGATTAGGATTTATTTCTTTTATTTTTTTAATATCCGTTCTTCTAAGCCTACCTGCTGTTACCATTTTTATAATTCCGCCTGCACCTAGGGCTGCTTCCTTTGCAGCTTTAACTGTCATATCTTGTACTAATCCATGAACAGTTATTTTTAAGCCTCCTGCGGCGCTACTAGTACCTATCATCCTGTCATATTCAATGGATTCTTCTAGCTGTTCCTCCATTTCATTAATTGCATTTCTAAGTCCAATCGTTACATCACCTTGTAAAACAGAAGTAAAGGCCTTACCTTGTCCTACAACCTCAACTCCTTTTTTAAAATTAAAGGCTGTTACTACAGTGGTTGTACTTCCGATTTCCGCTATTAAATATTCAACTCTCATAGCTTCCCTCCTAGTTTAAAGGGGATACCTCAAAATTTTACTAAGCATTAATCTATCCTTAAGGTAAACTTAGTTTAATTATTTGAGACACCCCCAGTACTTTATATAAATATCATATATTTTTTATTATTTAATCTAGTTATCTAATAATAAATCTTCAAATTATTATTGTTCTTTTTTAATTAAGGTTTCAATGATAAAGGAAGCAACATTATTTCCATGAGTTCCTCTACCAAAGCCAGCATCCATACCATGAGCTACAGCAATTTCATTAGTTACTTGAGTTCCTCCACAAGCTATTATGAATTTGTCTCTCACACCTTTTTCTATGCATAGATTATGAATCTTTTGCATGTTCTTTGTGTGTACATCATTGTGAGTGATAATAGTACTCATTATTATAGCTTGAGCCTTTGTCTCAATAGCTGCATCTATTAACTTTTCTACTGGACAAGAAGTTCCAAGATATACTACATCTATACCATATCTTTCAATACCACCATGCTTAATATCTATAATTTCTCTTAGACCAACAGAGTGTTCATCTTCTCCAACAGTAGCAGCTACCACTCTAATAGGATTATTCTTAACGTAATCTCTCATTACATCATCTGGTAAAAGCTCTTGCTTTTCTGGAATCTTAAGTTCATCTTTTTTAATTGCAAAGCTTACTCTACCTTTGATTTCTACTAAAGTACCTTCTGCATCTTGCATAACTTGTTTATGAATAACCTCTACATCAGTTAAATTCATTCTTCTTCCTATTTCAAGGGCTGCAGCCTCTGCTATATTTTCCTCTTCAGTAAGGAATAATGTTGTAGATACATAGCCATCATTCTTCCACTCTACTTCTGGAATTATAGTTCCTTCCTCTTTACTATTTTTAGCCATTCTTACATTAACATTGTCTTCTTCATCAAGTTCATCTATATAAACTATTTTGCTATGATTACATAATGTACATTCATCTATTGCATCACATGGTTTGTTATATTCTTCTGGAACATTATTATATCCAAAGTGAGCACATACTGGAGCAAAGTATTCTTTATCTCTTGGAACTACTGTATCAACAGCAATACCTCCATCTATCTTTCTTACAATACCATCACTATTTCTTTCTGGATATTCTCCTGAATCTACAAAGAATCCATCTTCTACTGCTTTGAAGTATCCACCATTTTCAATCATTTCCTCTAGGAACAANNTGAACAATACTGCTCTTTCCTTAAGTTCTCTAACCTTCTCTGGAAGATATCCATCCTTTTTAAGCTCTATCATATCCATTAAGCCATCCATACCAATTAAAGCTTGCTTAGCCGTATTTACAGCATGGATATTATTATAATGCCAAGGTACATTTCTTCCTTCATCAGGAGTAATTGTACTTTGAATATCTGCTGAAGTAAGTTCAGATATTAACAAGTTTAATGAATGGGTTACTGTAGCTTCTCTAGTACAAGATGCCATGTATTTTGTGTTCATCTGTGCTCTCATTTTATAGTTTTTAAATAAGTCTCTAAGTGCTACAGCATAAGGTAAATCATATCTTAAACATGGGGCTGGTGGTGCTGTTGGTGGTACTGTAGATAGTGATATATTGCTTTGTTTCATACCAACCTTCTCAGAGAATTTTGAATTTATAGCATGTTGAACCATAAGTTCAGGCATTACCTTATAACCCTTCATTGCAGTTGCGTTTGCATTATGTGCTCCATCTATTTGTAAAATATCAGCCCATGCCATTATATGTTTTGCTACTGCTGCATCAACGAAGGATCTAACCATATTTATGTTTCTGTAAAGTACATTATATTGAGGATCCTGATGAGCTCCATTTATTCCTTCCTCTGCAAACATTACAGCAATATCTGGACCTGCAACCCCTGATACATAGGAGTGGAAATTTATTGGTCTTCCTACTTCTTCCTCAATCATATCAAGAGCTTTTCTTGTAGCTCTAACTTCTTTCCTAGTTATTGGAACTCCTCCAGTTCCTTCTGGACTTCCTTCAATTAAGCTATCATAGTGACTTTGTCCTGATGTTCTTATAACCATTATATGATCTGCACCATGCCAAGCTGCCATTCTCATTCTTCTAATATCATCTTCAAATCTTCCTGAAGCTATTTCTGAAGTTATTACAGCTTTTGGTTGAGGGTCTATATTAGCAAAGCTGGTTGCTGATGGAAGTGCTTTACTATTTTTTAGGGGTTTTGATATTTCCTTATATTCAAACTCTCCCATTGGCTCTTTATATTCTTCTCTCCAATGCCAACCTCTTCTTTTAGGTTCATACTTATCTAAGTCCTTAAGTATTTCTGCTACATCTATTTTCTTATTTATATCTAGCATTATTTATCCCCCCCAAACAAATTAGTTACTTCATTCCAGCCTTTTCCTTCTCCAAGTTCTCTACCAGCTTCTAAATATGGCACACTCTTTAATTTTGCATATTTTAAAACTACATTTCCCATACCTTTTCCAAGAAGTCCTGCTTTTAATCCTTCTTGAACTATAGCTTGAGATTCTATACTTGAGAAGCCCATTCTAAGAAGTACTGACCTTTCTATAGAGGATGAGGTATTTCCATATGCTAAATCCACCATTGGATTTACTATTTCTTCTGTCAATTTCCAAAACCTTTCATATAATTCTTCATCACTTAAACTTTCTAAATGTTTTCTTCTTATTTCAAAATCGTCTTCTCTTTTCACTACTTCTCTCCCCCTAATGGTTTTTTATTATTTCACACATTATTTATCTTTACCCTATTTACTTATTAACCCTATTTCACATTAATCCCAAACTCTTTAAGAATATCTATTGCTGTTTCTTTTCTAAGTTTTGTTTCCTCACATAAGAAATCTAAATCTACCTGTCCAATTTCTTTTTCCTTTAAAAACTTTACTGTGTTTTTAATTAATGATTTTCTGTAATCATCTAGCTCTTTATTATCTATTTGTAAATAAGATGGATCCTCCGGAAGTATAATATTTTCTCCTGGAACTTCATCCATTGGATTACCTCTAATCACTTTAATTCCATTTTCCTTTGCAAAGGTTAATTGTGGAACTATATGCTTTCCAGCACCAGTATACTCGGTCTCCTGAACTACTAAAATTGCATCATCCTCCATCTCTTGAGCTATTACAAAGGCTGCTGCTAAAGAAGTATTTCCAGCTGGTCCTCTTTCAAGTCCTTCAAGCTGTGCTAAAAGCTCAGTCATGTAGAACACTTCCCCTTGTGGCAAGGTTACATATCTATCTAAATATCTAAGAGGTCTTGCAGCACTTCTTGGAACATCACTTCTATCTGGCCATACCATGAATGGAATACCAAATCCAGTATGTCCAGTAGTGAAGGATTTTCTATTAAAGGCTTTATCACTTGCCATATGAAGGCCTTGTAAATTTACAGAAGCTCCAATAACTTTTGTATTATTTGCTCCTGCTTTTATAAGCCCTCTTGCAGTACCAGTAACATTTCCACCACCTGCATGGGTAATTACTACTGCTTCTGGATCCTTTCCAAATCTCTCTCTACATTCTGTAGCTATCTCATAACCTAAAGTTTCAACTCCAGCTATTCCATAAGCAGAATATAAGGATGCATTATAAAAACCAGTTTCTTCTAAAGTCTCTAGATAGGTGTAGAATAATTCTGGTCCTACTGTTAATTGTAGAACTTCAGCTCCTAACCATTCACATTTTCTGCCCTTCTCTATAATCTCTGGTTGTCCTACCTTTTTAGAATCATAACATTCTTGGACTATGGTGCATTTTAATCCCTTCATAGCTGCTTGGGATGCTACTGCTGCTCCATAGTTTCCAGAAGTAGCTGATGCTACACCCTTATAGCCTCTTTCCTTAGCATCATACACAGATACAGATGCTCTTCTATCTTTAAAACTTCCAGATGGATTACAGCTTTCATCCTTAACAAATATCCTAGCCGCTTTTCCAGTCTTAGATACCTTTCTTGCCAAGGCAGTAATATTTCTTAATTCTAATAGTGGTGTATTTCCAACGCCTACCTCTCGTTGAATTTTCATAATATCACTTAGGGAATATCCTATATCTCTCATCATTGCTTCATAATCAAAAGCTATGCTTCCCTTTTCATATTTGTCAAAATCCATTCCTACAGACTTAATCATAATTTGATTTTTTCTGCTCATAACCTCTTCATACTTATTCATATCAATCACCTACTTTCTGTATAACTATTTATTGAAAATCATTTCCTTAGCTTGCTTTCCAATATAGGCTATTTCACTTACATAGCTACCAAAATTATGAGAATATGAAGGTTCTACCACCTTAGCTATACCTCTCATAGTTCTTCCAATGGTTGTAGTGATTTCAACTTCATCACCCAGCTCACAATCTGAATTTACGAAACCCCTAACCCACATTTTAAGTGGAGTTTCCTTTGTATCTTCTGGAATTGCTGGTGATCTATCCTCACATTGTAATACCACTGTTTCTATTTCAATAAATGTGTCCTTCTTAATCAACACCTTCACCTCCGAAGTAAATATATATAACTAAATAAAGTTTATCTATCTATGAAATTTCTAAAGTCTCCCATTATAGCCCTTGGTACTGGTAAATCTATCATAGTTTTCAATCCTGGATTTGCATTAATTACATGTGGAATCATATTAACACACATAGCAATTGTTCCAAGTCCACCGTCAACCTCTGGCTTAATTGACATATTAACTTCTGGTACACCCTTTATTGTAATGTAATCTCCAGTAAATGTACCTTCCATCTCAGGTTCTATTTGTTGTGGATGAATCATATCTATTTTTACTTCTCCATCAACATATCCTTGACCTGTCATATTAACACCTGCAACATCTCCAGCAGCTGCAAAGCCATAAGGTGACTTTCTATCTACAGTAGTTACTATTGGAGCCATTTGTTGTTCAAACTTATCCACTTTCCAGCCCATAGAATCAGCTATCATATTTACAGATTCTATAAATCCAACATGTCCTGCTAAACTTCCATCCTTAACTCCTGCATTAAAATCTTCAACCTTCATCCCAACTCCTTGTTCTTCCATAACAGCTGGTCCAAATGGTGATAAACTATTTACTCTCTTTGCTTCAACATGAGTTACTTCAGTCATACAACCTGTTAAACATACAACAAGTAAATCCATGATTAATCCTGGATTTATACCTGTTCCAAGAATTGTAACTCCATTTTCTTTTGCAATTCTATTTAACTCTGCAGCTAATTCAGGATTTTTAGCTTGAGGATAAGACATTTCTTCTGCTGTAGAAATAACATTTATTTTCTTTTCAAGTACAGATTTCAACTTTGGAAAAGCATTTTTTGTGAAAGAATCTGTTGCACATAAACAAATATCACAGCATTTTTCTGTTAACACTTCATCTACGTTATCTTTTATTATTACATCTTCCCTATCTCCTCTTTCTACTCCCAAAACTTGAAAAATACTTTTTCCAGCTCTAGCAGGGTGCATATCACAAACCCCTACTATGTCTACACCTTTTTTAGTTAATAGCATTTTTGCCATTCCACTTCCCATAGCTCCAAAGCCCCAAATTGCTACCTTAACATTTTCCATTGTAAAATCCCCCTCGTGATTAAATTATTTTTATAAATTCTATATTTTACTAGAGCAATTCCCATGCCAAAGAAAATATAGAATTTAGAGATTTTCATAACTTTAAATAGGTTAAATGTATATAATTTCATCACCTTTTAAAATTTACCGCAAAATTTTTTTCTATATCTACTTATGTTCTATCCACTTAAAAAGCGTATGCAAAATTATTTGCATACGCTTTGCCTAATTTTAGGCATATATGTTTCTAAATGTTTTTAATATTTAATTTATTCTTTTTATTAACACATTGTTTATATTTTTCATATTCTAATTCCCTAAAAAGTGAATAACTAAAGTAATTTATGCTTTTTAAGTTTGTATTGAAGGTTTTGTCTTGATATTTTTAATTCCTCTGAAGTTTTTGTTATGTTTTTATTGTTCTTTTTGTAGCTTTTTTCTATTATATTTTTTTCAAGACTATCTATATATTCATTTAAAGGGATATCTCCTTTAAATCCCTCTTTTGCAGTTGCTTCTACTACAGAATTAATCTTATTACCAAAGCACTCCTTTGTTAATATTTCTCCATCTTCAACCATATTCATAGCACTTTCTATATTATTCTTAAGTTCTCTTACATTTCCAGGCCAACTATAGTTTAAAAATCCCTCCATAATATCTTCACTAATTCCTTTTACATTTCTATATAAAATACCATTATAATAGTTTATAAAAAAATCACATAACTGGTTTATATCTTCTTTACGTTCTCTAAGTGGTGGTATCATTACTTTAATTACACTCAATCTATAATAAAAATCTTTTCTAAGCTTTCCCTCTCTTATAAGTTTGTCTGCTTCCTCATTTATTGTTGCTATAATCCTTACATCTACATCAATAATCTTATTACTTCCTAGTGGTCTTATATATCCATCTTGAAGTACTCTTAATAATTTTGATTGTAAATATGGATCCATAGAATTTATTTCATCAAGTAGAATAGTTCCTCTATGAGCTTCTTCAAAAAGCCCTTTTTTATTTTCTGCTCCTGTAAAACTACCTTTAACTGTTCCAAAGAGCATTCCCTCTAACAGTGCACTTGGTATAGCTGCACAGTTAATAGCTATAAATGGCTTGTCTCTTCTTATTCCTTCATAATGTATACCTTGTGCAAATAGTTCCTTACCACATCCAGTTTCTCCATATATAAGTACTGAAGAATTAGATATACTAGCTCTTTTACTTTTTAATATCTCTTCATTTAGTACCTTACTACTTCCTATAATATCATTAAAGGTATAATAATTTTTCTTTGATTTACTTTTATTTTCTAATTGACATATAGTTTCATTTAATTTCTTTATTTGTGTCATATCTCTAGCTATCTCAATTACTGCTTCAACTTTTCCATCTACCATTACTGGAATAGTAGAGTTTACACTTGTTATTATCTTTCCTGCTCCATTACTATAGTTTTGTATAGTATCCCTATAGGTGTGTCCACTTTTTAAACTTCCTAATATAGTTGAATGTTCTATATCCCTAAGATACTCTTGAATTTCCTTTCCCATAACCTCTTCACTTTTCATACCTTCTATGTTTTCCATGGCATGATTATAATAGATGGTCTTCCCCTTACTATCGACTATGTGAATTCCTTCTTTTAAGTTACTAATTAGACTTTCTAATAATATATTTACATTATCCATAAAATCCCCCTTAGCTATCTCTATAATTGACCCTAAACTTGAAAACAATATCATATTGAAAGTTTTCCTTGATTATTGTAACCTTATAATATTTGCCTATATAATAAATTTAACACAATATTGTAATATAATAAATTTATTATTCTAACAATTATACATTATCTTGTTTTTTGTTCTATAATATCTTTGATGAATGTTAATAATAAGATATTGTATATGTTTTAGTTAAGGCATCTTCAAAAAATAAATAAGCCAGAACCCTCGTCTATTTTGTGTTATCCTGTGTCAACAGAACCCTTAGATAGTGCTACTATCTGCGGAACCTGTTTCCTTGTCTAACTCAAAATATACTTCTCATCTTTGACTTATTATTTATTTTCAGATGCCTAATATAACAAAAGGAGTACCATTATGATTACTGATAATATAGTAAACTTGGCTGCAGAGGCCGGAAAAATAATGCTTGAAAATGGTGGTGAAACCTACAGAGTTGAGCAAACAATAAATATGATATGTAAGTCTTATAGCATAGATAATGCGGAAAGCTTTGTATCTCCTACAGCAATAATCACTTCAACTATGGATGAAAACGGTAGGAATAGTACCATAATTAAGAGAATTACTTCTAGAGCAACAGATTTAGAAAAGGTAGCCTTAATTAATAATTTATCTCGACAAATACAAAGTCATCCTTTAACTTTAGATGAACTTAGAAAAGAATTGAAATATATACGTAGCTTTCCAAAGTATTCTAATAGTATAAAAACCTTTTTTGCTGGAGTAACTACTGGTACATTTACCCTGCTTTTTGGTGGCAGCCTTAGTGACTTCATTATAGCTTTTGGCGCAGGAGTTTTGATTAATTTATTATCTTCCATGTTATCTCGTTTAAGTGTTAATGAATTTTTCATTAATGTGGCAGGTGGTGCTTTAGCAGCTATAATTGGTCTTTTCTTTTCTTACATAAATCCTATATTTCATAAAGATGAGATAATTATTGGTTCAATTATGTTACTTGTTCCAGGCTTAGTTATTACTAACGCTATTCGTGATACTATATCTGGAGATTTACTTTCAGGTCTTTCAAGAACTCTGGAAGCTATTATGATAGCTGGAGCCATTGCTATTGGAGCTGCATTTAGTTTTAAAATATGGATGTCTATTCTAGGAGGGATGTAAAATGTTTTTTCAAGTTATATATGCATTTATTGTTTCCTTAGGTTTTGGAGTTCTCTTTAATGTAAGGGATAAAAACTTGTTCTTTGCAGCCCTTGGTGGTGCCGTTGGATGGTTTTTTTACAGCCTTACTCTGAACTTATCTGACTCTAACATCTTAGCTATGCTTATAGCATCTATAAGCATCAGTATATATGCTGAAATTTTCTCTAGAGTTTTAAAAAATCCTGTAACATTATTTTTAGTTTGTTCTCTTATTCCCTTAGTTCCTGGAAGTGGAATGTATTATACAGTTTTTGAAGCAGTTGAAGGTAATGTATTTGGTTCCTTAAATAATGGAATCGAAACTCTTTCTTTAGCAGGAGTTATAGCTGTTGGAATTATTTTAGTATCTACTTTGAGTAGATTGATGCAAAAATTAAAAATCAGAAGAGCTCAACGTAAACTAGGAAATGTTGAGGAATAATATTTCATAATAGTGCATCTTATAAATTTATTATAAGATGTACTATATTTTATCCCATGGCTAACTTTAATAGAAGCTAAGAACTCTATGTATATAAAGTCTATCTAAAAAGGAGTAAATACAAAGTATTTACTCCTTAATATTAAAACTATTGATACCCACCGTGCCGTATTAATGATGTATTTGAACCCTGTCTACCAGGGGTGGAATCGCCTCACTACTTCTGGTACCAACTATAAAATAGCCAGTCAACACTCCATAATGAGAACATCAGCCACAATGTTTAAATGTTGGCTCAATATAAACCATTTTCACGCACACAGCAGAATATTCTTTAGTATTATTATATAGCAATTGTAATTAAATTGCAATTGTAAAATAAATATTAATCACTGAGTATCAATAGTTTTATAAAGTTATTATGTCCATATAACTTATTATTATTCTCTATAATAATAAAATCCTCTATTAAATTATTTTTCTACTTTACTTACTTCTATTCCTAAGTCAATCAATTGCTTTTTATCAACTACATTAGGTGCTTCACTCATTGGGCAATAAGCATTTTGATTTTTAGGGAAGGTAATAACATCTTTTATGTTATCAGTTCCTGCAAGGAACATAACCATTCTATCTAAACCATATGCAAGTCCGCCATGTGGTGGTGGTCCATATTTGAATGCCTCTAGTAAGAATCCAAATCTTTCCCACGCACTTTCATCAGTAAAGCCTAGAAGATTAAATATTCTTTGTTGAAGGTTTGTATCATGAATTCTTATACTTCCTCCACCAAGTTCTTCTCCATTTAATACTATATCATAAGCCTTAGCACGAGCTCTTCCTGGATCTGTTTCTAGAAGTTCTAAATCTTCATCCATAGGTGCTGTGAATGGATGGTGAAGAGCTACGAATCTCTTCTCTTCTTCGTCATATTCAAACATTGGGAATTCAGTAATCCATACAAAGTTAAATTCTTTGTTTCCTTCTAAGATTCCAAGTTCCTTAGCAAGTTCTAATCTTAAAGCTCCAAGAGATTGAAGTACTACACTATCAACATCTGCAACTATTAAAACTAAATCTCCTACTTCTGCTCCAGCAGCACTTAGTAATTTAGCCATATCTTCTTCTGAGAAGAATTTAGCTATTGGAGATTTTATTTCTCCTTCTTTATAAGCTATCCAAGCAAGACCTTTTGCTTTATAAGTTTTAACAAACTCACCTAGTTTGTCAATTTTCTTTCTACCCATGTCTGCACAGTTTTTAGCTACAATAGCTCTTACTGAACCACCATTTTCAATGGCTCCTTTAAATACAGCAAAATCTGTACCTCTTACTGCTTCAGTAATATTTTGTATCTCCATACCAAATCTTAAATCTGGCTTATCACTACCATATTTATTCATAGCTTCTGCATAAGGCATTCTCTTTATTGGAAGTTGTACATCTACATCTATAACTTCTTTAAATACTCTTTTTAGAAGACCTTCATTTAAGGCTATAATATCATCCATTTCAACAAAGCTCATCTCTAAATCTATTTGTGTAAATTCTGGTTGTCTATTAGCTCTTAAGTCTTCATCTCTAAAACATTTAACTATTTGAAAATATTTATCATATCCAGAAACCATTAATAATTGCTTAAATATTTGTGGAGATTGAGGTAATGCATAAAACATTCCTGGATAATTTCTACTAGGAACTAAGTAATCTCTAGCTCCTTCTGGAGTACTCTTAGTAAGCATTGGTGTTTCCATTTCTAAGAATCCATTTTCATCTAGATAATCTCTTACTACTTTTCCAGCTTTATGTCTAATCATTAATGTTTTTTGCATATCTGGTCTTCTAAGATCTAAATATCTATATTTTAATCTTATATTTTCACTAGCATCTAAGTTTTCTTTAATATATATAGGTGGAGTTTCTGATTCTGAAAGTATTTTAATATTTTCTCCTTTAAGCTCTACCATTCCTGTTGGTAAATTTTTATTAGGAGATTCTCTTTTTATAACCTCTCCAGTAACAGCTATGCAGTACTCAGATTTAACTAAATCAGCTTTTTCAAAGGCTTCTTTATTTATTTCTTCACCAAATACAACTTGTAACAATCCAGTTCTGTCTCTTAAATCAACAAAAACTAAACTTCCTAAATTTCTTTTTCTTTGGACCCAACCCATAACAGTGATTTTTTCAGAGATATTTGATTCTCTTACTTCACCACACATAATGGTTCTTTTAAGTCCATTAAGTGATTCTCCCATTTAAATTCCTCCTATTTAATTATTAAGTCTAAAATATATTATAATATCATTACCCAAATGAATTTTTCTTTAAAACCTATGTACATAATTGTTTTAATATAGAGTATTGAGTAATTCTATCTTTCTAGCTATCATCTCGTCTATTCTACCATTATACTCTTTTACATCCTTAACATTTGCAAATCTCTCTATTCGATTTTCATCTAGGAAAACAACCTTTGAAACTCCATCTGCTCCAAGAGCAATAATAGTTTGCTTTTCCTCTATCATCTGAATATTATATATACATATTTTTTCATCTCTACAGTAGCCTACATTCTCCATATTACCTACCATATTTTTTTGTCTATACATATAATAAGGTTTCATATTTAAATCTAAAGAAAGATTTTTTGTAGCTTCATACATAGCATTTAACTCATGTTGATTAGGAATAGTAAACTGTCCCTTATTAACTAGATTTTCATGTAGTCTAGAGCCTCTTTTAATAGACATACCATGTATAGTTATGCTATCTGGATTTAGTTTAAGTATTTCTTCGCAACTTCTATTTATATGACTTATCTCTTCTCCTGGGAGACCAACTATCATATCCATATTTATATTATCAAAGCCTAGACTTCGTGCTAGATTAAAGCAGTTTTCTACATCCTTACTACTATGATTTCTACCAATGTTTTTTAAAGTATCATCATTCATACTTTGAGGATTTATACTAATCCTATGAACCTTATATTTTTTCATAGATTGAAGTTTTCTTTCTGTTATACTATCTACTCTTCCACATTCTACAGTAAATTCTTTAACACCCTTACCTTCAACAAAGCACTTATATATCTTATTCATTATATCTTCAAATTCTTCATCATTTACAGAAGTAGGAGTACCTCCTCCAAAATAGACACTTTCAATAGTTAAATTCTTTTCTGAAACATATTTACTTATAGCTTTTATTTCCTTGGTAATAGCATTAAGATAGTCTTTAACTAAAGTTGACTTTCCACTTATAGGATTTGAGGTAAAAGAACAATAAACACATCGAGTTGGACAAAAGGGCATACCCACATATATACTTATAGTATCTTTATCTTTGTTAACTAAGCTTTTTTCGTACTTAGCTACATCAATACAAAGTTTTGTCTTTTCCTTGCTAGTTTCATGTCTATCCTTAAATTCTTTTATTACCTCTTCTTCACTATATCCTTTTTCTAAAAGATCTAGTGCTTTTTTAGAAGGCCTTATCCCAACTAAAGTTCCCCATGGAAGAACCTTGCCAGTGATATTTCTAAGATATATGAATAAGGACTTTTTAACTTCCTCTGAAAGCTTATAATTTCTATTGATTTCATAATTAAAGAGTCCTTCGGTTCCTTCAATTATAATACTTCCTGCTTCTTCATCTATATCTATAGATAAATCAAATTCCTCATTTACAAATTCTATATTAATAAAACTATAAAATAGATTTATCATAAGAAATATATCATATCTAAAATTCATATTACTTAGCTTTACTTTTATAGACTTTATATTCTTTGTCATATTTATCAAATCCTTATTTCAAATTACCTTCTTATAACCCAATATACAGTTTAAATTTTTACCTATAGAAATGGGTTTTCCATTCTTTCTTGGCCTATGGTACTACTTGGTCCATGACCTGGGTGAACTGCCACACTATCACTAAGAGGCATTAAATTATTTTTAATACTTGTTATAAGCTCATTATGATCTCCACCAGCTAAATCACTTCTGCCAACAGACCCCTTGAATAGAGTATCTCCAGTAAACACATTTCCATCTACTAAAAGACTTATTCCTCCTGGTGTATGTCCTGGCGTTGCTAAAACTTCCATTTTATAATTACCAAACTTTAATATATCACCATGTTTTAATAAAAGTTCTGCTCCTCCTTCAATAAGTGGTCCATAATACATTATATTATTTAAAATCATATCATTATCTTCTTTAGCCATAGCTACAGTTGCTCCTGTTTCAGCCTTTAATCCATCTACCCCTGTAGTATGATCAAAGTGACCATGAGTTAATATGATATATTTAACCTTAGCCTCTAATTGATTAAGAGCTTTACATACATCATCGATGTCTCCACCCGGGTCTAAAACTACAGCTTCCTTTGTTTCTTCATCAAATAATATATAACAGTTGGCAGCATAAACTCCTGCCATCATTCTTTTTATAATCATAATATCACCTCAAAATGCCATATATTTCTTAAAATTTTAAAAATCCTTCTTACTCTCTAATAAAAGTGTTACTGGTCCATCATTTATAATTTCAACCTTCATATCAGCTCCGAATTCCCCAGTCTTTAGATTAGGGATTTCTTTTTTAAAGGCTTCTACTAGTTCATTATATAATTCTCTAGCAGCATCTCCACCTTGTGCCTTCATAAAATCAGGTCTCTTTCCCTTTCTACAATCACCATATAGAGTAAATTGAGATATTATTAATAGCTCCCCCTCTATATCTTGAAGTGAAAAGTTCATTCTCTCATCTTCATCTTCAAAAATTCTCATTCCAAGAACTTTTCTTACTATATAATCTATATCTTCTTTAGTATCTTCCTTACTTATTCCCACAAGTAAATTAATTCCTTTTCCTATTTCACTAATAACTTTATTATCTACTTCAACCTTTGAAGATTTAACTCTTTGTACAACAGCTCTCATATTAAGCACTCCTTTTTATTGTTTCTTTCTATAGACATCCTTAACATCCTTGATTTTCTTAAGTTTAGTTTGAATATCCTTTAAATGCTCTATACTAGAAATATTTATTTTTAGGCTTACAACTGCTGTATTTTTTTTATTTGTTACAGCACTTATTGATAAAATATTAGCTTTTACAAGCCCTAGTATCTCTATAATATCTGTAAGAAGACCTAATCTATCCTCAGCTATTACTTCTATGTCAGCAATATATTTATCTTTATTTTCTTTTCCCCAAGCTACTTCAACTATTTTGTGACTTTCTTTATCCTGTAAGTTAATTACATTCTTACAGTCACTTCTATGAATGGATACACCCTTGCCTCTTGTAATATATCCAATAATATCATCTCCATATACAGGACTACAACATTTTGCAAATCTTACTTGAATATTAGACATATCCTTAACTGTAACTCCAGAATAAGTATTATTCTTTTGTTTTTTACTTTTTTCCTCATGAATTAGCCTTAATTCATCAAGTTTTAACTGCTTAGAGCTCTCTTTATCATAAGCATCCTTTAGCTTGCTTATCATATTATTAGGGTTTATGTCTCCAATGCCTACACCATGATATAAATCATCCATGTTCTTTAGGTTATATCTTCTAATAATTTTCTCAATAATGTCTTCATTAATTACTTGAGAAAATATACAATTTTGCTTCTTACACTCTTTATCAACTAATTCTTTTCCCTTTGCTATGGTCTCTTCTCTATTTGCCTTTTTAAACCAAAGTTTAATTTTACTCCTTGCTTGATTACTCTTAACTATATTAAGCCAATCTATGCTAGGTCCTTTTGAATTAGTAGCTGTAATTACCTCTACAATTTCCCCTGTTCTGAGCTTATAATCTAGAGGTACTATCTTCCCATTTACCTTACCTCCAACACACTTGTGACCTACTGCAGTATGGATAGCATAGGCAAAGTCTATAGGTGTAGAGTCATTTGGTAAATTTATAACATCACCCTTTGGAGTAAACACAAATACTTCATCTGAAAATAAATCTATCTTAAAGCCTTCCATAAATTCTTCAGCGTCAGAAGTCTCTCCTTGCCATTCTAGCATTTCTCTAAGCCAATATAGCTTTGAATCTAAAGATTTATCCTCATCTTGAACACTTTCTTTATATTTCCAGTGAGCTGCAATACCATATTCAGCAGTTCTGTGCATTTCAAAGGTTCTAATTTGTATTTCAAAGGGTTTTCCGAAAGGCCCTATTACCGTTGAATGAAGTGACTGATACATATTGGGTTTAGGCATAGCAATATAGTCCTTAAATCTACCCGGTATAGGCTTATACATAGTATGTACTATTCCCAATGCAGCATAGCAATTTCCAATATCGTCTACTAATATCCTCACTGCTGTAAGATCAAATATTTGATCTATGGTTTTACTACTTTTTATCATTTTTCTATAAATACTATAGAAGTGCTTTGGTCTACCTTCTATTTCTGCTGTAATTCCACCCATATTAAGATTTAATTTAAGTTGTGATATTATATGACTTATTTGCTCTTCTCTTTCATTTCTCTTATCTGAAATCAGCTTTACTAAGTCATAGTATTCTGTAGGATTTAAGTATCTTAATGCTAAATCCTCTAGCTCCCACTTTATTTTTGATATACCTAACCTATGAGCTAACGGCGCATATATATCTATAGTTTCCTTAGCCTTTTCCTTTTGTTTATTCTCTGGCATGTATTTTAACGTTCTCAAGTTATGTAATCTATCCGCCAATTTTATAAGTATTACTCTTATATCTTTAGCCATAGCAAGAAGCATTTTTCTAACATTATCTGCTTGTTGTTCCTCTTTTGACTTATATTTTATTTTACCTAGCTTAGATACCCCTTCTACTAAATCTGCCACTTCTATAGAAAAGATGTTACAAACATCTTCATATGTATATTCTGTATCTTCAATTACATCATGTAAAAGTCCTGCCACTATGGTAGAGGTATCAAGTCCTAGTTCAGCCAAAATACAAGCTACTTCTAAAGGATGAATAATATAAGGCTCTCCTGACTCTCTTTTTTGTTCTTTATGGGCATTTACAGAAAATTCATAGGCCTTATTTACAAAATTGATATCTACATTGTGACAATTACTATTAATTTTTTCTATCAATTTATCAATCATTGTAATACACTCCTAAAATTAAAGGCTGGTTAATGAACCAGCCACCTATTTAAACTCAGTAATAATTATATACTATAACCCAAATTATTGCAATTTATGTTCAATTTTAAAATGGATAGTCTATAACAGACATAATATCATATTGTGCTATTTTTTCTCTACCTTTAAGTTCTGTTAGCTCTATTAGAAAGTCTATGGCTACAACTTCTCCACCTGATTCCTCAACAAGTTTTGCAACAGCAGCTACGGTTCCTCCTGTAGCAAGTAAATCATCTACAATTGCTGCTCTCTGACCCTTTTTAATAGCATCTTTATGAATTTCTAATGCATCACTTCCATATTCTAAATCATAGGAAGTTTTTATAGTTTCATAGGGTAACTTACCTGGTTTTCTAACTGGTACAAAACCAGCTCCTAAAGCATAAGCTACTGGTACTCCAAATAAAAAACCTCTAGCCTCTGGTCCTATTACTATATCAATTTTTTTATCCTTCAAATGATTAGCAATAACATCTATTGACTCTCTTAATGCCTCTCTGTCTTGAAGTAAAGTAGTTACATCTTTAAAACTTATACCTTTTTTCGGAAAATCTTCTATTATTCTAACTTTATCCTTTAAATTCATTTTCTACTCCTCCTAAAGCCTTTACCCAAACACATCTTTACCATAATTAAATTATATATTAACCTTGATATTTAATGCAATACTTTAAAAAATATGTATATTTAAATGCTTATATATATTATTCTATTCTAAACTCATCATAACCTCTTTATATAAGTATTTTGATATTTGCTTTGCTCTATAACTATCATTAGTAGTAAAAAGTTCAACAATTATTCTTGCATTATCTAGCTTATTCTTGGAAATCATCTTTGGTAAGAGCTTTATAATACCTTCATCATAAAACTTCATTATACCACCATAATTCCGCTCATGTTCTCTTATCAACGCCCTAACCCCATAGTTATTAGTTTGTTTTAATTTTTTGCAACCTTCTTCTACAAAGTATTTATTCTCTTCTTCTATTTCTATCTCTGTTGTAATTATACCCATCATTACTAAATCTAAATACTTTTGTGTGCAACTTATCTTATAATAAGAAGCTATAACTTCTATGAATTTATATATAAGGGAACAAGCTGTAAAATCCTTAAAAGGATAATTACAATTTGTTTGATAGGTATTTATTGTTATACAATTATTATCCTCTACTATGTGATTATGATAATCCGTTACAATTATATCTATATTGTTTTCCTTACAAAGTTGTATTTCTGCTTTAGATTTAACTCCACAACCAACTGTTATAATTAAATTTGCTCCAAGACATAATAAATTATTCTCTACATCTTCTTTACTTAAATTTCTATCATTTCTATATACACTGGGTATATAATACTCTACATCACTATTTACATATCGTAATACTAACATAAGAAGAGATATGGCACATACGCTATCAAAGTCATGATAGCCATATATAACTATCTTTTCTCTCTCATTGATAGCTTTCACAATTCTGTTTAATGCAATTTTCATATTTCCTAATAGAAACGGATCATTATCTTTCCTATTCATACTATACTCCATATGCGCTCCTCCAAATTAGTTCCATGAGTAGTTTTTTGATCCCTTATATTTTCTTCATATATTTCAGTGATCACATTCTCTTTGAACAAAAAACTTCTAACTCCATATTACTTGTACATATTATGGAGTTTAAGAAATCTATTTATAGAAAACAAATATATTATAATTTAAAACTGACAATTTTACAAACAAATTATTATAAAAATGGCGAAAAACATGATAAAATGTTTTTCGCCATGAACTTTATTTATATTATGCTACTACCTTAGCTTTCTTTTTTTGCTTTGCATTTTTAATTATTACCCATAGTGGTGAAGCTATAAATATTGAAGAATACGCTCCACAGGCAATTCCCACTATAAGTGGAAGTGAAAACTCTCTTATGGATGGAACTAGAATATAAACTGCCACTATAGTTATAAGTGTTGTTAAGGATGTATTTATACTTCTAGTCATAGTTTCTTTTATACTCATATTAGCAACTTCTAATTGATCCATCCTTCTGTTCCTCTTAACATTTTCTCTTATTCTATCAAAGATAACAATAGTATCATTAATAGAATATCCTACTATAGTCAAAATAGCTGCTATAAATGGTGAATTGGCTTGAATTCCAAATATAGCATAGAAAGAAAGTGTAATTAATACATCATGAAGTAAAGCTATAATAGATGCTGCTGCATAGCTAAATTCAAATCTAGCAGTGATATATATAAGCATAGCTATAGAAGCAACTCCTAAAGCTAACAGCGCCTTCTTCTTTAATTCATTTCCAACAGTAGCTCCTATACTTTCCTTGCCAATAAGTGCACTATCTTCTAATGAATACTTTTCTTTTATTTCATCAATAAGAGCATTAGTCTTTTCTTCATTTAATACCCCTTCTTGAACAATAATTTGTATCTCTTTTCCTTCATTAGCTAATTTGGTAGAGTATTTATCTTTAGCATACTTATCAATAATAGCATTTACATCAGCCTTATTGAATTCTTTATTCATATCTAAAGTAATTAATGTACCACCTTTGAAATCTATACCATAATTTAAACCTTTAGTTGCTATAAATCCAACTCCAATAGCAATTATAATTATTGATATAGCAAACCATATTTTAGTCTTCTCTATTATTTTTAAGCTACTAAACTCATGTTTTTTACCTTCTCTCACACCAAAATATGAAGGCTTATTTATCCACCCAGCATTTACAGCACTGTTAAGTAAGAACTTAGTAACAAAGAGAGCGGTAAAAATACTTATAAGTATACCTACAAGTAGTGTTACTGCAAACCCTTTTACAGAACCTGAACCTAGAAAATATAACACTAACGCTGCTATAATTGTAGTTATGTTAGAGTCTAAAATTGATGATAATGCTCTATTATATCCTGCTTCTACAGAAGTCTTAATAGATTTTCCTAACCGTAATTCTTCCTTAGTTCTTTCAAAAATGAGAACATTAGCATCCACAGCCATACCAATGGTAAGTATCAATCCAGCTATACCAGCTAGGGTTAATACTACTCCAAATTGTGAAAATACAATAAGTACTAAGCTTACATATAAAACAATAGCCACAGAAGCAATTAATCCTGGAACCCTGTAGTATGCGACCATAAATAGTATTATGCAAGCTATACCAATCATGGCTGCCTTTTTACTAAGTGATAATGCTTCAGCTCCAATAGTTGGTCCTACGGTTTTAACTGAAATAGCTTCTATTTTTACTGGAAGAGCTCCTGAAGTTATGATACTAGCAATAGAATTTGCCTCTTCTAGAGAGCTCATACCTTCAATAATTGCCTTTCCATCACTAATAACAGCATTAACTGTTGGATTAGTTAAAATTTCACCATCCATTTTTATAGCTATACTTTTATTTAAGAAAGTCTTAGTTGCTTCCGCAAATTTTGCAGTTCCATCTTCATTTAATTCAAGATTAACAATATACTTATTATCTTGAGATATATATGCTCCTGCTTCTTTAACCTCTTTACCAGTTAAAATCACTTTTCCATCTGGATCTTCAAAGGTTAGTTCACCGGTTTTACCAATGGTATCTAAAACCTTGTCTGTATCAAACTCTCCCGGTATTTCTATTCTAATTCTATTTTCGCCTTCTTGAGTTATAGGAATTTCGCTTACTCCATCTTTATTTATTCTCATAGAAATAAGCTCTATAGTTCTATCTATAACAGCTTGATCTACCTTCTCCTCCTTTATCTCCATTAAAAGAGAGGTTCCTCCTACTAAATCAAGTCCTTTATCAATACTACTTCCAAAGGTCTTGATTCTATAATTACCTAAATTCACACCATAAAGACCAGCGTATGCAAAAAGACCTATTAATATTATTGCTATGATAACTACAATTCCACTTTTTCTATTTTTCCTCCTCATGGTTATCCCCTTCCTGTTATTTAATTGTATTTTTCTAATTGTCTATTTATTATTTATTTTACAGGTATTGTATGAATAAAATCAAGTATATATAATTTAATTTTGTGTATATTCCTCATTTTTTATCAAAACAAGGATAGAATTTTAAATTCTATCCTTTAAAACTCAATTATTTATTCATTGTTTTGGCTTTTAAAGCAATAGCACACTCTATTCTCTTCTTTTGCATTTTACAACCTAATTCATATGGCACATGAACATCACCATTAAAGTTAAAGTTGTTAGCTTGACATCCCCCACTACAGTAGAATCTTGCCCAGCAGTTTTTACATGTAGGTTTATTATATATATGAGCATCCTTAAGATTTTGAACTATAGAAAAGTCCTTAACCCCTTCATATATATCTCCCATAAGAAAGTCTTTATTCCCTACAAATTGATGACAAGGATATATTTCTCCATCAGGAGTAACTGCTACATACTCATGTCCAGCTCCACATCCTGAAATTCTCTTATAGATGCATGGACCTCCTTGTAAATCTATATTGAAGTGATAGAATTTAAAGGATTTTCCTACTTCATAGTTTTCAACCATATATTCATATAATTTATCATATTGTTCAAAAATTGTAGGAAGGTCCTCTTCTCTTAATGAAAGTTCATGGTCATCAGGAAGTACTACTGGTTCAATAGATACTTCATCAAAGCCTAGCTCTACCATATGCTTTACATCTTCAAAGAAATCTGTATTTTCTCTTGTAAAAGTACCCCTTACATAATAAGTCTTAGACTTATCTCTTATATCTACCATTTTCTTTATTTTAGGTAATATGGATTCATAGGTACCAGTTCCATCAAATCGTATTCTTACTTTATCATTGACTTCTTTTCTTCCATCTATACTTAAGATTATATTTCCCATGTTTTTATCAAGGTAGTCCATTATTTCATCATTTAAAAGAGTGGAGTTCGTAGTCATAGTAAATCTAATATTTTTATTGTGAAGTTTTTCTTGTTCTCTACCATAATCTACTATTTCCTTTATGATATCAAAGGCCATAAGTGGCTCTCCACCAAATAAGTCAATTTCTATATTTTTTCTTTTCCCTGAGTTTTTTATAACAAAATCTATAGCGTCTTTACCTGTTTGTGCGCTCATGGTTTTTCTACAACCCTTATATTCTCCTTCATCGGCAAAACAATATTTGCACTTCAAATTACAATCATGAATTATATTAAGACAAAGGGCTTTAATAGCTACCTCTGCTTGTCCACTCATCATTGCTATATTTTCATATAAATCTTTAGAATAAAGCATTTCTTCATGAACTAAAGATTGTAATTCCTCATATACCTCATCAATTTCTTCACTGGAGTATCTATCCTTATATATTTCTTTTAACTCGTCTTTATTCTTAAGTTTATCTGAGTCTAACATGTCATATACAATCTCATCTACTTCATGAACTGCACCTGAATTTACATCTATAATATAAAAATCATTGCCTTGTCTAAATTTATGAATTAATTCCATTATTTTTCCTCCTAACTAAACACAAAGCAGTAACTTTTTGTTACTGCCTTTAAAATGATTAGTTTTCACACTCTAAATTAGCTACTGTACAAGAAGTTTTGCAAGCTGATTGACATGAGTTAGCACACTCTTTACAACCTGGTTTTTTTAAACTTTCTTTAATGTTAGATTTGTTAATAGTTTTTATATGTTTCATTTTTATTCCTCCTAAAATTGATAATATCTATAGATTCACTCCTAGCATTCCTGACAATGATCCTGCTGCTAATGCTAAGATTAATCTAACTACGTCTTTTCCTCCTAATGCTAAGTCATTTCCAAAGCATAAGGATACTATATAAAGTATTAACATATAAAATACTGCTACTAGCAACCCCACAAGCCATCCTTTACTTCCCATTTTTAATGTAGCATATATAGCTCCATATACAACACTAGCCAATGTAGCTATAACTAAAAATACCGATGTGACTGTGTCACTAAATGGGAAATATGAAGTAACTAATGAATATACTAAAACGCAAATTACTGTTAAAATTGATGCTCTGAGCACCCCTACTCCTATAGCGGAATAATTAAGCTTTTTATACATACCCAAAACCCCCTTATATTAATTAATATGTTTATATAAGGGGCTTTATGATGATTATGCCTTTATTTCTTCTGGTTCATTAGCTGATTTTGAAACTGAAGCAATACCTAGTTTGCTCATTTTTATTCTAGCTCTATCTGGACCACTCTCTAAAATAATATATTCTTCTTGAATATTTATTATTCTTCCCATGATTCCACCTTTAGTCATAATCTCATCATTTATAGCTAAAGAATTCAACATATCATTGTATTGTTTCTTTCTTTTCTTTTCTGGCATGAAAATCATGAAGTAAAACAACACAAGTACAAGTACCATTGGAAGAAACGCCATTAAGTTTTGCATAATATCTCTCCTTTCACTAGTTATGTATATATTAAAAAAATAGATACCTAATTATTTTTTTCCCCACTCTGAAAGTCTTTGATTTTTAAATTCTTCAAAGTAATCCCCATCAATTGCATTTCTTATATCTTCCATTAATTTATTATAGAAATACAAGTTATGAAGCACACAAAGTCTCATTGCCAACATTTCCTTGGCTTTAAATAAGTGCCTTATGTATCCTCTTGTATAATGCCTACAAGTCGGACAGTCGCATCCTTCATCTATAGGATTTTTATCTAACTCAAACTTAGCATTCATGATGTTTATTTTACCATACTTAGTAAACACATGTCCATGCCTTCCATTTCTAGCTGGTAATACACAATCAAAGAAGTCTACACCTCTTGAAACCGCCTCTAATATATTTTCTGGAGTACCTACTCCCATAAGATAAATTGGTTTATCCTCTGGAAGATATGGAACTACCGCATCAATAATTCTATACATGTCCTCATGACTTTCACCAACAGCCAATCCTCCAATTGCATATCCATCTAGGTCTAGTTTTCTAATGGTCTTAGCATGTTCTATTCTAATATCCTCGTAAACTCCACCTTGATTTATACCAAATAGCATTTGCTTTTTATTTATAGTATTAGGATCTGCATTTAAT
This sequence comes from Clostridium sp. UBA5119, assembly GCF_002414285.1. Taxonomy (NCBI): domain Bacteria; kingdom Bacillati; phylum Bacillota; class Clostridia; order Eubacteriales; family Clostridiaceae; genus Clostridium; species Clostridium sp. UBA5119. The sequence goes on from NZ_DHYX01000094.1 coordinate 29,000, forward strand.
CTATCCATCTCTACTTTACATCTTTCAAGCCATCTAGTAGTTCTTGCTACAGATTTTTCTACATATTCTCTTGAAGATGGATTTGGAATACACTCATCAAAGGCCATCGCAATAGTTGAAGCTAGATTACTTTGAATTTGCATACTTTCTTCAGGTCCCATAAATATTTTTCTACCATCTATATGAGAGCTAAAGTATACACCCTCTTCTTTAATTTTTCTCATACTTGCTAATGAGAACACTTGGAATCCACCTGAATCTGTAAGAATGGGTCTATCCCAATTCATGAATTCATGAAGTCCTCCCATTTTTTTAACTACTTCATCTCCAGGTCTTAAATGAAGATGATATGTATTTGACAATTCTACCTGACACCCAATTTCCTTTAAATCCATGGATGATACTGCTCCTTTTATTGCAGCCNNGCAGCCAACGTTCCAACATTCATGAACACAGGGGTCTGTATTGTACCATGAGGAGTAACAAATTCCCCACGTCTAACTTTTCCACTTTTTTTAAGTAATTTATACACCTATTCATCGTCCTTCCTATTCATGGATAAACATAGCATCACCAAAACTAAAGAATCTATATTTGTTTTCTACTGCAATTTTATAAGCATTCATCACTATTTCCCTAGTTGAAAAAGCACTTATAAGCATAATTAAAGTAGATTCCGGCAAATGAAAATTAGTTATTATGGCATCTACTATTTTAAATTTATACCCTGGATATATGAATATACTAGTATATCCTGATTGTTCTTTAACTTGACCTTCTTCATTAGCTATACTTTCAAGGGTTCTATTTGATGTAGTTCCCACAGCTATAACTCTTTTCCCACTTTTTTTAGCATTATTTATTATTCCAGCGTTTTCCTTATCTAAAATATAATACTCAGAATGCATTTCATGATCTTGAACATCTTCCGCTTTTACTGGTCTAAAGGTTCCAAGTCCCACATGTAAAGTTACAAAAGCTATATCAATCCCCTTTTTCTTTATAGCTTGTAGTAGCTCATCTGTAAAGTGTAGTCCAGCGGTAGGTGCTGCTGCAGAACCTACTTCCTTTGAGTAAACAGTTTGATATCTTTCTCTATCTTCCAGTTTTTCTTCTATATATGGTGGCAACGGCATTTCACCAAGTCTATCTAATACTTCTTCAAATATACCATCATAGTAAAACTTTACTTTTCTATTTCCATTGTCTAGAACGTCTACTACCTCAGCTTTTAGTTCTCCATTTCCAAATACAAATTTAGCTCCAACTTTTCCTCTTTTGCCAGGCTTAACTAAGGTTTCCCATATATCATCTTCATGCCTATTTAAAAGCAAAAACTCCATTTTACCCCCGGAGCCTTCCTTAGCTCCATAAAGTCTAGCTGGCATAACTCTTGTATCATTTAATACAAGACAATCTCCTGGATTTAAATACTCTATAATATCTTTAAACACTTTATGTTCTACTTCACCACTTTTTTTATTTAGAACCATAAGCCTTGATTCATCTCTTTTTTCTAAAGGATGCTGGGCTATTAATTCCTTTGGTAAATCAAAATAAAAATCCTTTACTTTCAAAGTCTATACACTTCCCTATTCTATCTATATGTTTATTTCTATAATATATGATCTGGAATAATCCTTCCTAAATGTTCATAGGCTTTCTTTGCCGCCATTCTACCTCTTGGAGTTCTTACAATAAACCCTTTTTGTATTAGGTATGGTTCATATACATCCTCAATGGTACTGACTTCTTCACCTATAAAATAAGCTAGAGTTTCAACTCCAACGGGCCCCCCATTAAAGTTATCCACTATGGCTTCTAATATCTTATTATCTAATCTATCAAAGCCTTCTCTATCCACTTCTAAAAGTTCAGCTGCTTGCTCCACCATGTTACTATCAATTACATTTATACCTTTAACCATAGAGTAATCTCTAACTCTTTTTAGTAACCTATTAGCTATCCTTGGTGTCCCTCTAGATCTCATTCCTAGACTAAAAGCACCTTCCCTATCAATTTCAACTCCTAATATTTCAGAAGACCTTAAAACAATTTCTTTAAGCTCGTCATCATTATAATATTCCATTGAACATAGTACTCCAAATCTATCTCTTAAAGGTGCAGTCAATAGGCCTACCCTTGTAGTTGCTCCTATGAGGGTAAATTTAGGTAAATCTAGTCTTATAGATTTTGCTGATGCTCCCTTACCAATAACAATATCTAAAGCAAAATCTTCCATTGCTGGATATAAAATTTCTTCTACAGACCTATTCAATCTATGAATTTCATCTATGAATAATACATCGTTAGTATTTAGATTAGTTAACAATGCTGCTAAATCTCCTGCTCTCTCTATAGCAGGCCCAGATGTAATTTTCAAATTTCCACCCATTTCCTTTGCTACTATGTTAGCTAATGTAGTTTTACCAAGACCTGGTGGTCCATATAATAATAAATGGTCTAAGGGTTCTTTTCTCATCTTTGCAGCTTTTAAAAATATATCCAACTTATTTTTAACTTTTTCTTGTCCTATATATTCCTTAAGGCGCTGAGGTCTTAAGGAATATTCTACTTCTATATCTTCTTCAATAATATTAGATGTAATAACTCTATCTTCCATAATCCCCCTCCTTAACTATAAAACCCTTAATAAGGTTTTTATCCCATTAAAATCTTCAAACATTCCTTTATAATATCTTCAACACTCTTACTTCTATTAGCTTTTTCTATTGCTTTTTCTGCCTCTTTATCCGAGTATCCAAGAGCTATAAGTGCCCCCACTGCTTCTGATAGTTTTTTATTATCTATGTCAATATCACTAATAGTAGTTCCCTTAGGCATGGCATCTCCTACAGTTACCTTATCCTTAAGCTCTAATATTATCCTTTGAGCAGTTTTCTTACCAATGCCTGGTGCCTTAGTTATTAATTTATCATCATCGGTAATTATAGCATACTTTAATGTAGAAACATTGGCAATAGACATGAGTGATAGTGCTGCCTTAGGTCCTACACCATTAATGGAAATAAGAAGATTAAACATGGATATTTCATCTTTAGTTAAAAAACCATAAAGTCCAATAAAATCTTCTCTTACAATTTGATGAGTATAAATCTTTATTTGTTGATCTATAGCTGGCATATTAGAAATTGTACTACCTGATGTGAAAATTTTATATCCAATATTACCACATTCTATAACTATATATTCCTTTTCTATAGACTTAAAAATTCCTTTTATATATTCATACATGCTTTGTCACCTATCTTTTTATTTAACCATTTGTTAATTCTTTATTATTTTGTAGTCATCATCTGCAAATTTAAACCTATATCTATTATATACCTATATGTATTGATATTAAACTTCATTAATTAATTATATTCCCTTACAATTGTAAGTATATTATACTTTGTAACTATATTATACTTTACCATCTACAATGTAACAATTCAATAAAAACTATTTTAAACTTATTTTAAATTGAATTTATATCATTCCTACAATTTCTCATGGAAAAGGAGTGTTTCAAAATTCCTTTCGAAACACTCCTTTTCTGATACTATGTGCTACAAAGAGCCTGAGCATATTCCATAGCCTCTTGTATATTNNTGGAAAACTGATAATCTTTATGTCCTTCGTAGAATGTCCTCAAAAGATTACCCCTGTTCTCTATGTCGTTAATTTTTAAATACGACTGTCCACTATCATCTTTAGGATTCAATATCTTCTCTTCTACTACTTTTATTGTTCTATCAGAATCCTTATTATAAATAACAATATTTTCATCCTTTATTCCTATAAAATAAGAACCTTCTTTATAGGAATATCCTTCTATGTCCTTTACAAATATGATATCTTCTTTTGTGAATTTTTCTACCTTGTATCCAAAACTAGAAAATATCTTTTCAGCCTGCTCCTGATTAAGACCAATCAAATTATCTTTTTCTACATTTATAGTTTTATCTAATTTATCATTAATCTTGACCTTACCTAAAGAGTTTTTATAGTTTAACATGAACTCTATATTACTTTTATCTGAAATTAATACATCATTCATATTTAAAAAGCTTGCTTGAGTTGCTTCACCTAAAATTCCAGCTCCTCCATCTTTTGAACTTCTTAAGAAGGCTATACTTACAGTATAGCTAAGTAAAAAAACTATTATACCTACAGAGGCTATAAAAATATATAATCCTTTATTTTTTTTATATCTTTCAATCATACAATCCCTCCTACTAGGAATTGTATCCAGCTTTGATATGTTTATACACTATTGCTTACAAAAATTTATAAACTATATATCTCCACTCCTCTTCCATTAAAGAGTATATGGAATTAACCTAAAAATATACACAGTTATTTAAATTCATGCCATAGATATTTAAATTCATGTCACAGTTATTTAATTTCATGTCACAATTATTTAATTATATATCACACTTGTTTATTTACATATCACATTGTTCAACTTCTATTGAAAAATTTTTACAACTTTCACAGATGATAATGGATACTATATAACTTTCATCAATTTTTTTCATTCTCTCTAATTGGGAATAAGTAGTATTTTCAAATTCATTACTTATATTACTAATTATATATTTTCCTTCTTTAGTAAAAATATAAAAATGATACTCTAAAAATCTATAATGTTTTTTATCTATAGCTTCACTATTTCCACATGCTTCACAGTTATCAGCATAATATTCATAGTCAAATTCTACTTTTTCTTTACCTTCTTCTAAAATTTCTAATACTTTTTCTATGGTAAAATCTTGTATTTCCTCCGCTTCAATATAAGAAAGGTTATCTTCTGATAAAATAAACTCTTCATCCGTATGTTTAAATTTAAAATTATTCATATTATTTCTCCTCAATTCTTCAATTTGTTCCAAAATATCATACTATTATTATATATTATTTGAAACTATTTAAACAGTTTTATTCATAATATAAAGCCTGTTATATTTTTAGTCCATAGAACTCATTAATGAAAATCTGATTTTTTTAAATTTGCATCTTGCTTTTTTAACACTAATTTCTCCTGTCAGCATATTCTATTAATAAATTAGGATAAGTTAGTAGGAGGCTACAAATGATTGAATTAACCCCAATACACTATATATATTTAATTTTTATTATATTAATTTTAATAGCAATGATAAAAAAATTAGACTGTTCCCTTATTTGCATTGTTGGAGTAGTATTAATTGCATTAATTAGCACTAAATCTATTCCTTCATCTCTAATTAGCATTTTTAATAGTTTTATCTACTCAATTACGGAACTACTGCCAACAATACTTATAATATCTATAATTGCTGGATTAAGTAAAGCATTATCCTATACTGGTATAAGTAAAGTTATGATAGAACCCTTTAGTAAGTTTATTAAAAATGATTTTATAGCCTTTTGGGGTATAGGTATAATAATGATGATTATTTCTTATTTCTTTTGGCCATCTCCAGCCGTTGCATTAGTTGGAGCTGTATTAGTTCCTGTGGCTATCAAATCTGGTCTCCCTGCCATAGGTGCTGCCATAGCTATGAATCTTTTCGGTCATGGTATTGCATTGTCTACAGACTTTGTAATTCAAGCTGCTCCAAAGTTAACTGCTGATGCTGCTGGTATTCCTGTATCTGCAGTAGTTAAAGCTAGTGTTCCTCTTATACTTATTATGGGAATTGTCACTACTGTTACAGCCTTTATCATGTTAAAGAAAGATATGAAAAATGGAACCCTTGAAAATCTCACCTACACTGAATATTCAGAAGAGTTCGAGTCTACAGATGAATCTCTTTTAAGCAAAGGCTGGAAATCCTTTTTTGCAATATTAATTCCTCTTCTCTTTGCTATTGATGTATTTTTAATGGTTTCTTTAAACTTAAAAGGTGGAGATGCTACAGCACTAATCGGTGGTACAACCTTAATTATACTCATATTGGTATCTGTAAAAGCCTATAAAAAAGCTTCTCTTGATAAAATCACTAGACATCTGGTAGAAGGCCTCCAATTTGGCTTTAAAGTTTTTGGAATAGTAGTTCCAATTGCTGCCTTTTTCTATGTAGGTGGTGATGGATTTATATCTATTATAGGTAACTATTTACCTACGGGCTCCTTAGGTATAGTAAACGACTTGGGATTTGCCCTTTCTAAGGCAGTTCCACTAAATAATTTTTTAAGTGCTTTCGGTGTAACCACTGTAGGTGCAATCACTGGACTAGATGGTTCTGGATTTTCCGGTATAGCTCTAGCTGGTTCCACTGCAAATCTATTTGGAACAGCCACTGGTGGAAATGTGGCTACTTTAACCGCTCTTGGACAACTAGGTGCTATTTGGGTAGGTGGAGGCACATTAATACCTTGGGCCATCATCCCCGTTTCTGCTATATGTAAAGTATCACCTTTTGAGCTTGCAAAGCGCAACTTTAAACCAGTAGTTTTAGGTTTAATTGTTACTACCATAATAGCTCTATTCTTCTTATAATATTTAATTCAACTAAACTTCATAGAGCGGTTTTATTCTCACCTAAGTTTAGTTGACTTTAAATTTTTTATATTACAACACAATATCTATAATTAAAATAAGTTATTCTTTTAAAATATATAAATTTTTTTAATTTTCATTGACACATTTGGAACTATATCGTATTATGTGAATATAGTGATATGGAGGTATATAAAACATGACTGAGAATGACACATTTTTAACTAACCCAAAACTTTTTGAAGAAAAAGCAAATATTTTAAAGGCATTAGCCCACCCCGTAAGACTATGCATTGTTAAAGGTCTCATTGAAACTGGTGGAAGCAATGTTACCAATATGCAAAATTGCTTAGATATGCCTCAATCAACTATATCGCAACACATTGGAAAGCTAAAAGCTTTTGGCATTATAGACTGGCAGCGTAACGGTCTTGAAATTATATATAGTGTTAGTGATGAGAATATAAAAAAGTTAATAGAAGTATTATTTTAACTATTAAGAAGTCAAAATTCTTTAGACTTCTTTTTTATAAATATTTTGCATCGTATTATTATGATATATAAATATTAAGATTTAATTGTTCCTAAGTATTGTAAAGGTTATATTGTTTATACTATTTATATTGTTTAATATTGAAAGGAGATTTTATTATGAGTAAAAAAGTTATTATCGTTGGTGGAGTTGCTGGCGGGGCTTCTACTGCTGCACGTTTAAAAAGACTAGATGAATCTTTAGAAATAATTATGTTTGAAAAAGGGGAGTATATTTCTTTTGCAAATTGCGGACTTCCTTATTATATAGGTGAAACTATAAAGGAAAGAGATAATCTTCTAGTGCAAACAGTAGAAGGCATGAGTTCTAGATTTAACATTGACATAAGAAACTTTAGTGAAGTTATTAAAATTGATAATGATGCTAAAAAAGTTATTGTAAAAAATCATAGTTCTTCTCAAGTTTATGAAGAAAGTTATGATGTATTAGTTTTATCACCGGGTGCTAGTCCAATAACTCCCCCTATTCCTGGCCTTAAAGAAGCAACCAATTTATTTACTCTTAGAAATATACCAGATACAGATAAGATTAAAGCCTTTGTTGATAATAACTCTCCAAAGGAAGCTGTAATTGTTGGTGGTGGCTTTATAGGTCTTGAAATGGCTGAAAACCTTAAGGAAAGAGGAGTTTCTGTAACTCTTGTAGAGATGGCAGATCAAGTAATGGCTCCTCTTGATTACGAAATGGCAGCAATAGTTCATGAACATCTACTTCAAAATGGAGTTAATTTAATTCTTAAAGATGGGGTTAAATCCTTTGAAAACTGTGGTAAAAAAGTAGTTTTAAATAGCGGTAAAGAAATTGTAACAGACATGATTGTTTTATCAATAGGAGTTTCTCCTGAAAGTAAAATTGCCATAGATGCTGGTCTGGAAGTTAACAATAGAAAAGCAATTGTTGTAAATAAAGAAATGAAAACTTCTGATGAAAACATCTACGCTCTTGGTGATGCTGTAGAAGTAATTGATTATATAAATGGTAATCCAACTATGATTCCACTTGCATGGCCAGCTAATAGACAAGGGCATGTTGTAGCTGATAATATCTGTGGTAAAAAAGCTGAATATAATGGTACTTTAGGTTCTTCTGTAGCAAAGGTATTTTCACTAACTATTGCAACTACAGGTAATAATGAAAAAACTTTAAAAAGACTTAACTTAGAGTATAAAGCAATCCATTTACATCCAAATTCCCATGCTGGTTACTATCCCGGTGCCTTCCCTATCTCTCTTAAGGTTTTATTTAATCCAAAGGACGGAAAAATATTAGGAGCACAGGGTGTAGGTTTAGATGGAGTAGAAAAGCGTATTGATGTTATAGCTACTGCTATAAAAGGAAATCTAAAAATAATGGACTTACCAGAACTTGAATTATGCTATGCTCCACCATATTCTTCTGCAAAAGACCCTGTTAATATGGCTGGATATATAGGAACTAATATAATGGATAATTTGGTTTCTATAGTTCAATGGGATGAAGTTGATAATTTAATAGCTAACAATGAATTTATTCTAGATGTAAGAGAAGAGATGGAGTTTGAAATTGGTCATATAGAAACCGCTTTAAATATTCCTCTAAATACTCTTAGAAATAACTTAAATAAGATACCAAAGGATAAAACAATCTATGTTTATTGTCAAGTAGGTCTTCGTGGATATATCGGATGTAGAATACTTTCTCAATATGGATTTAATTGTGTGAACTTAGATGGTGGTTATAAAACTTATGCTACCGTTAAATCTTCTTTAAATGCTAAAAATACTCAATCTAACTTAAATAATAATACTGAAGACTGTACTTGTGAAACTGATGCTTCTCCTAATATAGAAGATTCTAGTAAAGTTACTGTAAGTCTTGATGCTTGTGGACTTCAATGTCCAGGTCCTATTAGAAGAGTTTTTGAGGAAATGGGCAAAATGAAGGATGGAGATATCTTAGAAGTTAAAGCCTCTGATCCAGGTTTCCAAAAGGACATCAATAGTTGGTGTAGTAAAACAAGAAATACTCTTGTAAAAGGTGAATTTGATAAAAAAGAAAAAGCCTTTGTAGCATTAATTAAAAAAGGTACCTCTCAAGATTTAGCAAGTAGCTCATCACCTGTTAGTTGTGATATTTCTAAGAAAGATGGTGCAACCCTTGTAGTCTTCAGTGGTGACCTTGATAAAGCTATAGCTTCCTTTATCATAGCTACTGGTGCAGCATCCATGGGAAAACCAGTTACCATGTTCTTTACCTTCTGGGGACTTAATATCTTAAAAAGAAAAGATAAGCCTTCTGTTAAAAAGGATACTATGGAAAAAATGTTTGATATGATGCTTCCTAGTAGCACTGGAAAGCTTCCATTATCTAAAATGAATATGGCTGGTATGGGTCCTGCTATGATTAAAAACATTATGGCTAAAAATAATGTAGATGACCTAGATACTTTAATTGATAACGCCCTTAAAATGGGAGTTAAAATCATTGCTTGTGCTATGTCCATGGATTTAATGGGTATTAAACATGAAGAATTAATTCCTGAAGTTGAGGTTGGTGGAGTTGCAACGTATTTAGCTTCCACAGAAGATGCTGGACTTAACTTATTTATATAATGAATGTGTTCACATATTTATCTCCCCATAGTTAAATTTTTATATTCCTATTTAAATAAAGGATTATCTCAACAATAAAATGTACCCTAAGTCAAGGACATTTTATAAAAAGACCCTAAGATAAAAGATGATTTCTGTATTGAACAGGAGTCATCTTTTTTAAGTTCCATTGGCATCTATACTTATTATGATAATCTATATAATCCTCAATTTCACATAATACATCTTCAAAGGTTTCACAATTTTTTAGATTTGTTTCATCTTTTAAGTGCCCGAAAAATGACTCCTGCGGAGCGTTGTCCCAACAATTTCCACGTCTAGACATTGATTGTCCTATATTATTTTGCTTTAATTTTGATTGGAATATTGGACTAGTATAATGAGCACCTTGATCAGAGTGAATAAATACATCCTTACGGAGTAAATGCTTGTTAGATTTCACCAAATTATCAATTGTTTCTGTAACAATATCAATTTTTAAACTTTTAGAAATGTTATATGCTAAAGCTTCATTTGTAGAAGAATCTAAAATGGTTGACAAATAAGCCTTTTGACCATTCTTATAAAATAAATAAGTTATATCTGTTAACAACACCTTACCAGGTATTTGTTGCTTAAATTCTCTATTTAATAAGTTTGGTAAGACTGTATGTTCCTTTGTAGCCTTCATCATTCTTCTATATGGATTTGCTTTTCTATAAGGGCAAACAATATTATATTTTTTCATTATTCTTTTGATACGTTTCAGATTATAGTTAATGTTAAACTCATTTTTAAGAGTCATTTTAATTTGTCTAGCACCTTTTTTACGATTCTTAAAATTAAATGCAGCTAATATATTTTTATAACTCTCTAAATCATTTTCTTCTTGAGCATTACGCGTAGCGATAGAATTAGAACAGTAATAATTATAATAGCCAGAACGTGATACACTAGCAGATTTACATAAATAACTTAACATATTTTTCAAATTAAACTTTTGAATAACAGAACTGATAAGAATAAATTTTTCTTGCGTTAGCAATCTTACTTCTTTGTACTCATCCTCCTTTCTAGTATATCTAACTTTTTTAGCAATTCATTTTCAGCTTGTAGAAGTTTTACCTTTGCTTGAAGTTTTTCGTACTTTTCTTCTATGGACAATTCTTTTTCAGTTGGTCTACCATTATTTAATTTACGTGTATCTTGAAGTCTTGTGGCTCCGCCATCTTTATACATTTTACGCCATCTATTACCAGCAGCCTTAACTCTTTTCATTCCTAAAATCTCTATATCAAAACCACATTCTTCGAATATTTGTCTTGGTAGCTTACCAGAAATATTTTCAGCAATAAAATGTCTTTTAAATTCATCAGTATATGTAATTGATTTTGATGAAATAGTGTGTACATATTTGTTTTGAGATAAGTTCTTAATTTGATATTCAGTGAAAAATTTGTTGCTCATATAATCACTCCTAAAGCTATATATTAATTTTATTATACATAAAAATACCCTATATAATAGACTTTTTTTAAAGTGTCTACTATATAGGGTACATTTTA